>NZ_JAMYND010000009.1:0-197058 GCF_040318885.1 Mesorhizobium sp. M0998 | reverse complement strand
GCCAAATGTTCGGCGCTGGCTGCTTTTGCCACCACGATTGCTTTGACATGCTCGCAGACTGCGGCCTCGATATCGCGGACCGCCAACGACAGGGGCCGATTGATACGAACAAGGATGTCTCGTGTGCCGGTACAAAGGCCGGCGGCCACTCCTTGAACCGCAGATCGTGCTTCCGCCTTCTTTCCAGCCAGCACAGCGTCTTCAAGATCGAGAATGATAGCGTCGGCGTGAGAAGTGCATGCTTTTTGCGTGAAGCGTACGTTGTTTGCTGGAACGAAAAGAAGTGAGCGCCAGCAAATGTCTTGCCTTTCATTCATGTCCATTGGCTTTCTTAGGCCCTCGTCGTGCGTTTAAGTTCTGCCCAATTGTTCAATTGCATCCCATAATCGTCAAATATCTTTTGCCGCTGCCAACCATCTTGTGTCCAGATGAAATGCATTTTCCAAAGAGCGATCTAGAAGCGAGATGGCGAGGGACAACAAACGGTATTTGACCGGCCGCACTGA
Source organism: Mesorhizobium sp. M0998 (assembly GCF_040318885.1). Classification (NCBI taxonomy): domain Bacteria; kingdom Pseudomonadati; phylum Pseudomonadota; class Alphaproteobacteria; order Hyphomicrobiales; family Phyllobacteriaceae; genus Mesorhizobium; species Mesorhizobium sp. M0998. The sequence goes on along the minus strand of NZ_JAMYND010000009.1, from coordinate 196,552 downwards.
AGTAGCGAAATTCGTTGAAGGGCGTGCTGCCCTTTCCCTCGTAGGGAAGAAGGACCGTACATCATTTCGGAAGGCGTGCGCCCAGCACTGCAAAAAACAGCCGGAGTACATATGTCCGATAGAATGAACTACAAACTCTTCATAAATGGAACGTGGCGCTCAGGCAGTGATTGCACCCATCTCGCCCTTATCAATCCTGCCACTGAACAGGAGTTCGGGCGCGTGGCTGTTGCCTCCGCGGCGGATCTCGATGATGCACTAGCGTCTGCTCAACGCAGCCTCCTGGGCTGGTCGAATACACCCGCGAGTGAACGTGGTGCAGTTCTCGTTCGGGCAGCACGAATTCTGGAAGGAAAGATCGACGCAGCTGCGGCGGAACTTTCCAGGGAACAGGGAAAGACCCTGACCGAAGCGAAGGGCGAGTACGCACGTGCGGTGGAAACGCTCGAATGGAATGGCACGCACGCGGATGAATTGTCGGCCCCCTTTCCGATGGGAGGAAAAAGGATGATCGTACCGGAAGCGATCGGGTTGGTGGCCGCGTTCACGCCGTGGAATTATCCAGCCGTCCTAAATGCCCGGAAGCTTGCTGCACCTCTTGCGGCCGGCTGCTCGGTAATCCTAAAGGGAGCGGAGGAAACACCAAGCGCCGGCGTATTCATTGTTGAGGCACTGCATGAGGCCGGGATTCCGGTAGGTGTTGTGAGCCTGGTGTTTGGCAATCCGCCAATGATCTCTCAGCACTTGCTAGGTTCTCCTGTCGTCCGAGCACTGACTTTCACTGGCTCCACGCCCGTTGGCAAGCAGCTCGCGAAGATTGCAGCAAGCAACCTGCAGCGCTGTGTTCTGGAGCTTGGCGGGCACTCTCCCGTCGTTGTGTTTGAAGACACCGACCTGTCGAAAGCTGTTACGGCGATTTCCGAGTACAAGTTTGAATGCGCCGGGCAGAGCTGCAATGCGCCGAGTCGCATTCTGGTCGCGCGACCAATCTACGAGGCCTTTCTGGCAAAGCTCGTTGAGGCAGCGGGCAAGATCAAGATCGGCGAGCCCGACGATCCGGCGACCGAGATGGGACCGATGGCGAATGCGAGACGCATCGAGGCCATGGAGCGCTTGACTAAAGATGCCGTCGATCGCGGAGCGAAGGTCCAAACTGGTGGCAAGCGTCTTGATCGACCAGGCTTTTATTGGGCGCCGACCATCCTCAGCAACGTGCATCCCGAGTCGAAAATCCTTCGCGAGGAACCTTTCGGACCGATCCTCACGGTTGCTCCCTTCGGGACAATTGAAGAGGCAATCCAGCAGGCAAACGCGACCGAGTACGGACTTGCATCCTATTTCTTTAGCGACTCTGCGGATGTGCAGAAGCGAATGATCAGCGGCCTTTCTGCGGGAGCGGTCAGCGTAAACTACCTGAAGGGTGTATCTGCGGATGCACCAAATGCGGGCATCAATCAGAGCGGTTATGGCTACGAAGGCGGTGTTGAAGGATTGAGAACCTTTCAGAACCTGAAGCTCGTCAACGCATGCAGTCCTGTGACGATCAGGTAGGGGGACCGATCACATCGCTTGTCGAGACCAAAGGAGTTTTCGCTGTGGACAAGATGAGAACCCTATCACCAACCGCGATACTGGGGTATGGCTTCCCAGTGGCGTCATTCCAAGAAGGCCTCCGACGGAACCCCCACGTTATCGCGGTGGATGCCGTTTCGAGCGATCCGGGTCCATACGATCTTGGAGCCGGGGTTTCATTCACTGATCGAAGTGCAGTGAAGCGCGACCTACGGGCAGGAATTGCCCGCAGAGTCCCCATCATCATAGGCTCAGCCGGCGGGGCGGTAGCCAGGGCTTATCTGCGTTTGGCGACGATCGATTCCGAGATCGACAAACGAACCGTTGAGGTTGCCCTACACGAAGGTAGAATTTCCTCTCCGGTCTTCATTGCCCAGACCGACAGCATTATCGATGCGGTACGGGATCAGGTTGCCGACAACTTTACTCATTTAAGCCCTCAGGATTACAAACTGATAATCCGCGTATATGGGCGCGATGGTGTCCTTGGCCCGGTCGAGCCGATCCACGATGCGGCGCCCCATGAGGTCTGCATCGTCATTGAGGCGGTCGCAGGTACGGCAGCCCTCGCAAAATCGATCTGCGGATTTGCTCGTTCCACGGTGCTTCATCTCGGTTATCCCGATAGAATTTCGACAGCGGGCAACCTAGCGTTCCCTTACTCCCCTTCAGACTTCGATGCCGGCGAGGTGTTCGAATTCAGCATATATCACCTGATGCAGATCGAGTCCGTCCATCTTCTTTCCACGGTCATCGAGAACATCGACGAAGCCAAGAGAACAGCGAAGCGAGTGTCCGGCTGATCGATATCGCCAATGCCATCAGGAGCAAAAACTCTGGTCCCTTTGAGATGACTCTCGACATTTTCTTCAAAACACAGCGGGCTGATCAAGAGCTTAAGGCTTCGAACGCTCTGAGTGCCCGTGTGATTTCTCGGCTTTACGCTATCGGGACGGGAGCCCCGATCAAAGTTACATCTTTCGATCCGGCGTGTGCGATAAAGATTATCTTTCCGCGACGCGTCGCTTCCGGAAGCTTGGGAGACACTGACATCTACGGAGCGCAACAGCATGCCCCGTTGTTAACTCTGAAAATTGAAACGGTGTCCAATGTTGAATAGAAAGCAAACGGTTGTCACGGGTGAGGATATCACGCGAAGCGTCGCCGACGCGCTTCAGTACATCTCATACTACCACCCGGCCGACTACATTCTCTACCTTTCGGCTGCCTATGAGCGCGAGGAGAGCGCGGCAGCGAAAAATGCCATGGCGCAGATCCTCGTGAACTCGCGGATGGCAGCCTTTGGTCGGCGGCCGATCTGTCAGGACACGGGTCTCGTCGTGGTCTTTGCGAAGATCGGGATGTCTGTCCGGATCGGCAGCGCCCATAGCTTGACCGATCTGGTCAACGAGGGCGTTCGCCAAGCCTATCTCGATCCGGACAATCCCTTGCGGCCATCGGTTGTTTTGGACCCGCTGTCAACGCGAATAAACACAAGGGACAATACCCCGGCTATCGTCCATGTCGACCTCGTCCCCGGACACAAGATCACATTCATCATTGCCGCTAAGGGCGGTGGGTCAGAGAACAAGGCGCGCTTTACTACATTGAACCCCAGCACCTCTGTCTCCGACTGGGTCGTCGATACAATGTCAACGCTCGGTAGCGGTTGGTGTCCGCCAGGTCTGATCGGCGTCGGAGTCGGTGGCAGCGCCGAAAAGGCGATGCTGATGGCCAAGGAAGTCCTGAACGAGCCAATTGACATGTTCGAGCTACTTGCCCGTGGGCCCTCGAGCCCGGAAGAGGAGCTCCGCATTGAACTCTATCAGCGCATCAACGCATTGGGGATCGGTGCACAAGGATTGGGAGGACTCACGACGATTGTGGACGTGAAGGTCTCAACGTTTCCTACTCACGCCGCATCAAAGCCAGTTGCGCTGATACCGCAATGCGCTGCTAACCGCCATGTGACATTCACGCTGGATGGCAGCGGCCCGGCTGTGCTGACGCCGCCCGACATGAAAGACTGGCCAGAAATTGACTACGGCAGCACGTTGTCGGCGACGGCCCGCCGGGTCAATCTCGATACATTGACGAAAGAGGAAACCGCGACTTGGCGCGCAGGCGAGACGTTGCTGCTGTCAGGAAAGATGCTGACGGGGCGAGATGCAGCGCACAAACGGATTATCGATCTTGTCGATGCAGGCAAGCCGCTCCCCGTCGCTATGAAAGGTCGCGTGATCTATTACGTTGGGCCTGTTCAACCTGTGCAGGACGAGATCGTAGGCCCAGCCGGACCGACGACATCCGCGCGAATGGATGCTTTCACCGAAAAGGTCCTGGGAGCGACAGGGCTCTACGCCATGGTTGGAAAAGCCGAACGCGAACCTGTCGCGATCGACGCGATTGTGAAACATCGTACGCCGTACATGATCGCAGTTGGCGGGGCCGCATATCTGATTTCAAAGTCGATCAAGAGCGCTCGCGTTCTTGCTTTTGAGGACTTGGGCATGGAGGCGATCTATGAGTTCGAGGTCCAGGACATGCCGGTGACAATGGCCGTCGACGTCGAAGGCCATTCTATCCACAAAAGCGGTCCAGCCGAATGGCGTCAGCGGATTGCCGGCTTCTAGGGCTCTGGTCGCGTGTGCAGACGCGATGATACAGCCAGGGAACTGATGCAGATGCTTCAGCTCCATTTCGGAACCCGCCGCGCCGGCCCATTGTTCCGCAGCCGTGAGCGGGAAAAGGGCCTGTTGCCCTATACTTACAGCCGCAGAGGGTCAGCCCAGATCGTCCGGGATGTGGCAAGGAAGGCTGGCAACACCAAGCGCATCGGCCCGCATCTGTTCCGTCGCACCATGACGACGAAGCTTTTGGCGCTTGTCGCCGCGGTCGTTTCGGCATACTGGGCGAGTTGTGGTGATGTTCTCATGCGGAAAAACCGCTGAACATCGGTGATGTTCATACCAGCACTGTGCCGAAAATTCGATCAGGTGACCGCGCCGCCGGCGCTGGCGCTGCTGACCGGCGTTCAAGGCTGCAAGGGTGGTGCCGCCGCTCTTCTAGCGGCCGACCTACTTTTGCGCAGCCACCACGATGGCGTCCTCACATCTGCTGGTGCATGCGGACGAGATGCTCGCCCTCCCGCAGGCGCCGGTTCACAGCCTTGCGGTTGAAGGAGACGCCCAGCACGGAGGCGCCGATCTCGATCCTGCGGAGCGCCACGCGCAATTCCATCGAACGATCGGGATCGTCGATCGGCAAAACAAGACGGAGGCCGACAGCGCCGCGCGCGCCGACCTTCCCACCGAAGTTGCCGGGAAGCTGAAGGCCCTGGAGCGTGGAACCGCGAACTCACGCAGCCAATGCAACTGCGCAAAGCCTCAGCGTATCTTTCCCCAGGCGGAGCTCGAACGCCGGTTCAAGCCATGATCGCCTCCATTGCCGACCGAGGGGCAGGGGTCGGGAGGGTTTGACGTCCAAAGGAGCCGCACAGTGTCTCTGCCCACCTCATTCAGTTCTGGCTAGCTCAGTTTGATGGCTGCGAACTGGGTGAGGAAGAGGCCCGAGGCTAGGGTCATTTCGGAATACAAAACGCGAATGTCAACTCCACGAGGTGCCGTCAGCCAGAACGATCGCGCGGCTGATGACGACGGCCCGTGATCATCTGAGCAAAGCCGACGCGGTCATGATCGCCGCCATCGGGGCGGCGTTAGCCGTGGAAATTCAATTTTTGACGAACAGCTTCCGAGGAACGTTCGAAAGGCATTCGTTCCCGTTCGGAGTGATCAGGACGGTTTCAGTAATTTCGATGCCCCAATCCTCAAACCAGAGGGCTGTCATAAAGTGGAACGTCATGCCAGGCTCCAGCACAGTTTTGTCACCGGGCCGCAGGCTCATGGTATGTTCGCCCCAGTCCGGCGGATACGACAGTCCGATCGGGTATCCCGTCCGGTTGCTCTTGGTCAAGCCGTATCTTTGAAGGACATCGAAGAATGCCTTCGCCCAATCCTCGCATGTTGCGCCTGGCTTCGCAAATTGAAGACCTGCCTCCATTCCCTCGAGGGTCGCCTTCTCAGCGTCAAACCACTTTTGCGGAGGCTTGCCGAGGAACACCGTGCGTGCTGTCGGCACGTGATAGCGCTTATAAACACCTGCGATCTCGAAAAAAGTGCCCTCATTGTTGCGTAACGGCTGGTCGTCCCACGTTAGGTGACACGCCGAGGCGTCAGCCCCCGACGGGAGCATCGGTACAGCTGACGGATAATCGCCTCCGAACTCGGGTGTTCCTCGGATCGAAGCATCATAGATTTCAGCGACAAGGTCGCATTTGCGCATCCCGGGTTCCATCTTTTCCACGATCCGCTCGTGCATGAGCGTGACAATTTTGCCCGCGCGGCGCATAAATTCGATTTCCTGGGGGCTTTTGACCGCTCGTTGCCAGTTCACGAGCACTCCCGCATCTAAAAACTTCACATTGGGCAGGCCCGCTTTTAAAACCTCATATGCGGCGGCAGAGAACCAATAATTGTCCAATTCCACCCCGATTACGCCCTTGTCGAGCTTGCGGCTGCTAAACAGCTTGCAAAGCACCTCCATCGGATGACAGTCGGTCGCATGCACGAAGCGGTCGGCATAGGAAACGACGTTATCGGCTGAGAAATAAACAGTCCGGTTAGCGCCGTTCTCATCGACGATCCGGCCCCACCAAATGGGATCACCTTCCGGAGGTATGATGACGGCCTGATGGACATAAAAGGACCAGCCGTCGTAGCCTGTCAACCAAGCCATATTCGCGGGTTCACTGACGATGAGCGTGTCGATGCCGCGCTTCTGCATTTCGGCTCGGGTCCTACCAAGCCGCGTCCGATATTCGTCTAGACTGAAATTGAGCTTTGTGGCGGGCACTTTAAGTGACTCCCGTATTGGACCCCGACTGACGTCAAAATGGATGGGGTTGACGGATGGTACCGTTGAGAAAACGAGGGCTCTCGTCAAACGCAATTTCAATATATGGGCCATCTCGAAGCCAGATCATCGCACGACGTGCCTGATAACCTACCGCGCTTCCTAGTGCATAAATTTGGTTCGAGATGGCATTGATCTCGAGTCCCGTGTTGATCGGGTTAGCGAACCGCGGCTGGTTGAGGCGGCGGAACCCAAGATGGCGGCCCACTATCGAACGGGGCCGCCCGCCAGGTCCGCCAGGGAGCACAGGCGGTGTTTGACTAGATGCCGGCCATAAGCATGAACTTCGGTTCCGTGTACTCTTCGATGCCGTGGCGGGATCCTTCGCGACCGATGCCTGACTCCTTGATTCCGCCGAAGGGAGCGAGCTCGGTCGAGAGGCGCCCGCTGTTGATTGCGACCATACCGTACTCGAGGGCCTCTGCGACGCGCCAGATGCGGCCGATATCGCGTGCATAGAAGTAGGCGGCGAGGCCGAACTCGGTGTCGTTCGCGCATGGCGATCACGTCTTCCTCGCCGCTGAATCGGAACAGCGGGGCAAGCGGTCCGAACGTCTCTTCTCCGGCGACCTTCATCGACTGGGTAACGTCGGAAAGCACCGTCGGCTTGTAAAAGGTGCCCCCTAGCTCATGACGAGTACCCCTGTAAGTATGCGCGCACCCTCCGCCAATGCGTCGGCAATATGCTGCTCCACCTTCGCAACCGCGGCCGCGTTTATCAATGGTCCCTGCCCAATGCCTTCGGCCATGCCATCGCCGACCTTGAGCCGCGCAACTGCGGTCGCAAGCTTTTCGGCAAACGCATCGTAGATGGATCTTGGACATAGATGCGGTTCGCGCAAACACAGGTCTGGCCCATGTTGCGGAATTTCGATGCCATGGCCCCAGCAACAGCCGCGTCGATGTTGGCGTCATCGAAGACGATGAAGGGAGCGTTGCCACCCAACTCGAGCGCGAGCTTCTTAACGGTTGTCGCGCACTGGGCCATCAGGAGCTTCCCGACCGCCCTGGAACCGGTGAAACTCAGCACGCGGACATCCGAGCTGTCGCAGAGTGCCTTTCTGATCGCGTGAGCGTTTCCCGTGACGACATTGAGGACGCCAAGCGGCAGACCCGCCTTCTGACCGAGGGCAGCAATGGCGAATGCCGTGAGCGGTGTTTCCAGTGGAGGTTTGACGATGGCCGTGCAGCCAGCCGCCAGGGCCGGGCCAACTTTGCAGGTTATCATCGCCGCCGGGAAAGTTCCAGGGCGTGATTGCGGCAACGACGCCCGCTGGTAGACGGATCACCACAATGCGGCCGCCCTGGATGTGGCTTGGTATTGTCTCGCCATTGATCCGCTTTGCTTCTTCGGCGCAGAACTCCAAAAAAGGAGGCCGCGTAGAGGATCTCGGCCTTGGCTTCAGATAACGGCTTGCCCTGTTCGCTGGTTAGTATCCGAGCCAACTCGTCGGCATATTCCATCACGAGATCGTGCCATCGTCGCAAAGTCGTCGATCGCTCCTTGGCAAGGAGCCCTGCCCAGTCGGGAACGCGCGCTGGCCGCTGCTATGGCCTGGCAGTCTCTGCCTCGCCGAAATCGGGAACCCTCGCAATTTCTTCGTTGATGGAGGGATTGAGCACCGGCAATTCAGGCTCACTCACCCATTCGCCATCCACGAGGCATTGCGCCGGCCAGCGCTCTCGCATTTCGGACTCTTGGTTGTCTTGGTCCGTTCAGCGATTTCGCCAGCAGCACGCTTCGCCAGTTCGATGTCAGGCATAGTCATGTGATTCCAACCTTAGTCTGGGTGATGGTCACTGGGCGCTCATACGGGAACGAACGAACTCCCTTCCGTTCACGTCGATGATCGCTCCATTGATGAAGTAAGTCCTCGCGCGTGAGGAAATCGACCACACGTGCGATGTCGGCTGGACGACCCAGCCGCCCAATTGGAATGCTCTCAAGGGCGGTAAGGTTCGCGGGCGCGTCGAGAGCTATGTCGGACGTGGCAGGGCGACCGTTCGGGCCCTTCAGTGAATATTCGGTGTTAGACAAAAGGCCCGAAATTGCCCCTAGCTCCGAATGGACCCTCATGAAGAAGTCTCGAACGGACGCATGATCCCGAAGGTCGGCGCGGCCGGCCAGCAGGCGGCAGCCCGACGGTATTTCCTCGCAACCGCCTGCTCAGCGGCTCGCTTGGAGTCCGCGTTCTGGCAAAAAAAGGCCACGTCCCAACCGGCGACGCGCAGTTGGCGAACACAGGCCAAACCAATTCCGACGACTTAGACTAAGACAACGGCAACTTTCGTGAAAGGTGCCGTCGTCACACCAGTTCCGATGGTTCGAGGGTCGGGGGGCCAAGGGTGCCCGTGAAAAGCGAGATCGGCGGGTGCGCATCAGGATCGCTGATGACTTCGATGAGCACCGGCGTCTTCGAGGAGAGAGCGCGGTCGAGGGCAGGCCCAATGTCGCCCGGATTTTTGACTGTGACGGCTTCACAGCCGCAGGCCTTGGCGAGAGCAGCATGGTCGACGGGGGCGAAATGACAGGCTGTTGTATACCCGCCGAATTTCACCATCTCGGCATCTTTTTGGTAGCCGAGCACGCCATTGTTGAGGACGATGACCGTGAGGTTGATCTCGGACCGCACGAGCGTTTCAAGTTCCGCCCAGCTATGGGCGAACCCGCCGTCTCCGACGAGTACGACAACAGGGCTGTCGGGCCTTGCAAGCTTGGCGCCCATGCCGAGCGGCAAGCCCCATCCTAGTCCTGCCAGGCCGCGCGGGGTGATGAACCGCTGGCCCGGGCGAAGTGCGCGGAGCTGGCCGACGATCCACATTGAAGAGTAACTCGCGTCGGCCACGACAATGGTTTCCGGCGTCATACGCGATTGCAGGTCGCGCATGATGCGTTCCGGCCTCAACGGCGTCTGATTGCTTCCGCTGAAGATGCTGCGATCCTGCTCAAATTGCTCCCAGGCTTCGGCGATGCGACGTTCAAACGACACCTTCTTGGCCGAGCGATTGGAGAGATCCTCCGATCGAAGTGCTGCAGTAAGGGCTTGAATTGTAGTGGCGATGTCTCCGACGAGGCGGACAGACTCGTAGTTTCTGCCGATCTCACAAGGATCGATGTCGAGGTGTACGACCGTCGACGTAGAAGGGATCGAACGCCAACTATCGGTTCCGTTCTGGTTGGTCCTAGTGCCGACGAGAAAAACGAGATCTGCTTCGTCCATGATGGCGCGCGTGCGGTAGCCGAGAGACCTGGGGCCATTCAGAGCCCCTAGTACGCCGCAAGTGAGGGGCGCGCGCTCATCGACAGCGCCCTTGCCCATATTTGTTGTGAAGACGGGTAGATGGGCCATGGTTTGCAGCGCCGCGAGCGCTTTGCTCGCCGCCGGCGAAACCGCACCGCCTCCGGCCAGCACCACCGGCGACTCGGCTGAAGCGAGCAACTTGGCCACCGCCGCGAGCGCCTCGTCGCTCGGGCGGATGGGATCAAGGGGCCACATGCCGTATTTCCCTGTCCGACCGCGTACGCCGGCCGGAACATTCTCGCGGAGCAGGTCGGCCGGAAGGATGAGCACGGCTGGACCAGGTCGGCCACTTGTGGCCGCGATAAACGCGGAGTCGATATTGTCCTCGATCCGGTCAGCCGTTATCACCCGTCGCGCCCATTTGGAGCAGGCCGAGAAAAGGGCGATGTGGTCCAGGTCTTGGAAGGCATTTCGGTCGAGCTGGTGGCGCTCGACCTCCTGCACTAATGCCACCACCGGAATGCTCGCCTTGAACGCTTCGGAGAGCGGAGGGACGAGCAACGCTGCGGCCGGTCCATTTTGGGCGCACACGACGCCGACTCTGCCAGATATGCGAGAGTAACCATCAGCCATGGCCCCGCCCATGTTTTCCTGGCGGTAGGCGATCTGCCGGATTCGGATCTTTTCGCATGCCAGAACCACAGCCGAGGGTAGACTCTGGGCAAAAATCATCTCGACGCTGTTGCGTTGCAGTGCTGCTGCAATCCGTTCGGCTACAGTTTCCACGGACATTACTCCGGTTTCTCCATATTGTTGATGTCTGCTGCGTGTTCTTGGAGGAAGAGATGGAACAGGTCGGATATCGTGTCGACCTCAGTCTCTCCCATCGGTGTTGACAGGCACGCGGCAGCCCCATTCGGGATAATGACACCGTGCCGGGAAAAGAAGCGGGAGAGCGTCCTTAGGACGGCGTTTTGGGCTGGATTGGTTACCGTGTCCCTGAACTCACGCGGTTTCCGCCGCATCGGATGAATTCGAAACAGGGAGCCGGCTCCGGTTACTGAAAACGGAGCGTCGTGTCGGGCAATGATCTCGGTGACGTTGGCGCGCAGCCGGTCGCCCAGTCCGTCGAGGCGAGCGAACGCTGCTTTGTCCAAAGCGCGCATTGCCGCGATGCCCGCTACAATCGATAGTGGATTGGCCGAGAACGTTCCACCCTGTGGCAGGAGAGGTCGGCCGAACATGGCGCTGAAGACCTGCATGACCTCCTCGCGTCCGCCGATCGCGCCGATGGGCAATCCACCGCCGATTATCTTGCCCATAGTGATCAGGTCGGGCTTCAGCCCGTATCGCGCCGACGCGCCATGGTAGCCTTGGCGCAGGTTCAGCACTTCGTCAGCGATGATGAGCACGCCGTGGTGCCGGCAGAGCCGATGCAGCGCCTCCAGGAAGCCCGGGTTCGGCACTATCAGGCCAGCGCGGCTCGGCATCGGATCGATTACGACCGCCGCGATCCGATGCGCATGGGCATGGAGCTTCTTCTCGAGCAGCTCAGTGTCATTGAAGCGCAGCACAAGCGTCTCTTGGAGAACGCTTTCCGGCATACCCTTGTACAAGGGCACCGAGACCGGCTGGCCGGCAGGTCCCCAGTTCTCCGGGCTTGCCGACTGGCTGACTTCAACCCAGTCATAGGCGCCGTGGTAGGCTCCCTCGAACTTGGCGATTCCTGCCTTGCCGGTGAAAACTCGTGCCGCCTTGACAGCGAACATTACGGCTTCAGTGCCGCTGTTTACAAATCGAACGCGATCGACATTCGGAATCCGCTCGCAAAGGATACTCGCCAACTCGATTTCCATCTTCGTCGGATTAGCAAAGCAACTGCCGCTCGCCAGCTGCCGATTGACGGCCTCGATGACAGGTTTGAACGCATGTCCATGGATGAGAGTCGTGAAATTCCCGTTCAAATCAAGATAATGGTTTGCGTCGACATCGAAGAGATAAGCGCCCTCGCCTCGCTCCATGTACTTCGGAATTGGATCGCGTTCGATCGTTACCCGGCTCGTACCGTCTGGGAATACCGACAACGCGCGTGCGAACGCCTCCTCCGAGTGGGTCAAGGCCGGCGTTTCGTGCCGAATTTCTGCATTTGATTGGGTAGTCATTGATATTCCCCTCGCACCTCGAGCCACATCTGCAAGGCCGCCGGTGCGAGCGCTGCCGCCGCGCTTTCCGCCGCTTGCTCGATCACTCCCACGGAGATTGTTTCCACGTTTCATGAATGGCATCCACGAGGGCGGCGGCTAGATCTTGAACATCGTTCTTGCTCATCGGTGTCGAGAGCGCGCCGGAGCAATTCGGCGTCATCAGAAAACCGCGTTCCAGCATTGCGAGGTGTACCTTGGCCAGCGCAGTTTTCTGCAAGGCGCTCGGGTACGAGGTCCGGTAGTTTCGGATAACTTCAGTCGTCAGGTGGAGCCGAAAGAGGGAGCTCATGCCTGTAACTTGCGCGGGGAGTTCGCGCCTTCTGAGTTGCTCAGTGATTTCGCTACGAAGCATATCGCCCATCCCGTTAAGACGGGCCACGGCATCCATAGTGTATGATTGCAGCGCCGCCAGCCCAGCTGTCATGCTGAGCGGGTTGGCGCTGAACGTGCCGCCATGGGAGACGGCTGGCTTGCCTTTGGTGTGATCGAAGACCGCCATGTGTGATGCAGGCCCTGCGACGGCCCCAACAGGCAAGCCTCCGCCGATGATCTTTCCTAAAGCGACCAGATCTGGCTCAAGGCCGAAGGTGGCATGGGCGCCATGATAACCGATGCGGTATGAAACGACCTCGTCGAGCACAAGCAGAATGTCGTAGCGGTTACAGCAATCCTGGATGACCTCCCGCACATCCGGGTCCATCGGAACCATACCGACGCGAGAGGCGAGCGGATCAACGAGGATTGCGGCGAGACGCTCATGGTGTGCGCGGATGAGCTCTCTGCACAACTCGGGCTCGTTGTAGGGGAGGACCAGAACCTCCGCGGCGGTGGAGACGGGAGTTCCCTTGGCGTAGAGCACACTTTTGGGCGATGAACCGCCCCAGTTCATTGGAGTAGAATCAAGGCTGACTTCCACATGGTCGTAGGCACCGTGATATGCGCCCTCAAACTTCGCGATCATCGGGCGCCCTGTAATCGCGCGCGAGGCCTTGACGGCGTACATGACGGCCTCGGTGCCGGAGCTCGTAAAGCGGATCTGCTCAAGCGTCGGCGAGCGCGCGCTGATCGCTTCCGCAAGGCTGGTTTCACTTGTGGTCGGAAGCCCGAATGCGGTGCCGTCGTCCAGGACCTTGTGGAGTGCCTCAATTACAGGCGGAAAGGCATGGCCGTGAACGAGCGAGAAGAAGTTGTTTGCGCAGTCGAAGACCTTCGTGCCGTCCGCGTCGGTGATCCAGCAGCCGGCTGCTGATACAGCATAAGGCGGTTGGGGAGCGAAGAAAGGGGCAGCACGCATGCTTCCGCCTGGCGTGATCCTTAGTGCTCGTTGAAACTCGTCGCGGGACTTCGGCCCAACGACCTCTCCCCGGTTATGGCCTAAGCTTGAAATGGGCTGCACGTCCGAACTCCTTGACCACCTTTGTTGAGATGGCGAATGGATCATATGAACCGATGTATGTCAATCAGGATCAATTGCTTCATTTCCATACACGCATTTTCCCCCTGCTAAGTTTCCCGAGGGTACGTTCGGGAAAACTCTGCTGCCCGGGAAACTAGCCTAAAGGGCCAAGTAGCGCGACTTTTTCGAGTTGCGCGGCCGGGCTTAAGGCGTGGGGCAGCGTGCCCGCAAAAGCTCTTCCCTTCGCGCTTCGGTGGCCAAAAGATCGACTGCAACCGAATTGGAGCTGAGGACGACGCCGTAGACGTCCCTGGCCACCTCAGGGCTCACGATCTCGTCTACAACGTCGCGCTGAACGGCGAGGGGATCGCGTCTGAGCGGATCTCCGAAGCCGCCACCACCTGGAGAGCTAACGTCCACCCTTGCGGATCCTAATTGGATGATTCCGTATTGTGGAAGAACAACCCCTTCGCCGCCGTCCAACAACGTTACTGCGATTGTGCCTTTCACCCCTGGCTCGCCACCTGCAATGCCATAGCCGGTTGGTTTTCGGCTACCTTCGCTGCGGAATGAGTATTCGGCGGACTGATTGGTCGAGGCGGAATATTCAAGACCGGTTCCGCCGCGAAACTCGCCTGCTCCCCCGCTGTCCTTACGCATCTCGTAGCGGTCTATCCTTACGGGATAGATCTGCTCGTAGGTCTCGACATTGGGCAGGTTCATCCCGCCGAGGGTGCAGAGCTGTCCGGCGGCAGGGAAGCCATCGCGCCCCCGGACGGCTCCTGCCCCGGAAGACCCGTTCCAGTGATACATCACGTACGCTCTACCGTCGTCTTTGCGTCCCGACGAAATGCAATAGCAAGTCTTTCCCCAGCCGGCATAGCCTTCCAAAGGCATGGCGGTCGCAAGGGCGCGCCAGACGGCGTGGACAATCTCGCTCGTCGGATGCACGGTGTTCATCGTCATCGGCGCCGGCGGAAGGGCGTTTACGACAGTGCCGGGCGGTGCGTCGATCTTCATTTGCCGCATGGCGCCCTGGTTCTGCGGTACGCGTCCGTTGAAGAACGACATCACCGCGAGGAAGACCGCCGAACTCGTATTGGCAAGCGAGCTGTTCTTGAAGCCACGGATTTGCGGCGCGCTGCCAGAGAAATCGAAATGCAGATGCTCGTTCTTTGCCGTAACGGTGACGCGAACGGGCACTTCCACCGACTCAAAGCAGTCATTGTCGGAAACATCCTCGCCGTAATAGACCCCCTCGGGAATTGTACGGATCATCTCCTTCATCAGTGTCTGTGCATGATCAAGGATCGCGCTGAACACTCCCTCAGTCTCAGAGAGGCCATACTCGCGAGCGAGCGCGACAACCCTGTCGCGCCCGGTGCGCGTCGAACCAACCATCGCGGCAAGATCACCGTCAAGAAGATCCGAGGTACGGCTGTTGAGCAGAAGGAGGCGCCAAAGGTCTTCGCGCACACGGCCGCGCTCGAAGAGGCGGAGAACCGGAAGCCGGATGCCTTCATGAAAAATCTCTGTCGCGGCGGCATTGTAGGTTCCCGCCGCACCCCCACCGATGTCGGATTGATGTGCCCTGTTGCTCGCAAACCCAAGAAACCTGCCCTCAACGATGATCGGGCGGATGATCGTCCAGTCCGGCAGATGGTTTCCTCCCGCCTCGTATGGATCGCTCAGGATGAACACGTCGCCGTCGTGAAGATCACTGCCATAGTCGCGAAGTACTGCGCGAATGGCAAAATCGCCTCCCCCTGTATGAATCGGAAGACCGTCGGCGACGGAGAGCGCATCGCCTCGGGCATTGCTCAGAAAGCAGGAGAAGTCGTGGCTCTCGCTGAAAATAGGACTCTGCGCAGTCCGCGTCATCGCCCATCCCATATAGCGAGAGATATGATCCAAGCGCTTCTGCACCAGCGTCATCATGATGGGGTCGACGGCCATGGTCATCACTCCGAGAAAGAAAGTTGAATAGAATAGTTCCCACCCTCATCGACCAGCAGCACGTCCGCCGCTCCGAGCAGAATGGTCGTCGTCAGTTCCTCAATGACGGCGGGTCCTATTATCCTTGACCCGGGATGTAGCTTTGAGGGAGAGAACACAGGCGCATCGACGAAGCCCGTGCGAGCGTCGATCCAAACACTGCGAGTGCTGCTTGCCTGCGGGGTTTCAGCGCTTGCTTCGGCGGCTTCCAGTACCACTGCAGGAAACCGACCCTTGCCGACAAGATGAAAGGCGACGATCTGTACCTCGTTGCGTTCCTGCATATAACCGTAGATGCTGGAGAATTCTTCCTCAAAGCGATGACGCAGCTTCTGCGTGCTGTCCGTACGGCAGAAGAACGGCACGCGCACTGTCCATTGCTGCCCCCGGTATCGCAACTCCAAAAAACAATCGAGGACGATTGCCTCGCTGGAGAAGCTTTCAAGCAGTCGGGTGCGCTGTTCGTCCTCACGCTCGGCAACCTGCTCGGAAATCCGCGCAAGCGTCTCATCCGAAAGCTTGACCATGCAGGATTGAATGACGTCGTGACGAATATTGGAATTGCACATTCCAAACGCGCAGAAGACGCCGGCAAGCTGGGGCACGAACACAGAGGGGCATCCCAGAAGCCGAGCGACTGCCACACCGTGGAGCGCTCCGGCGCCTCCGCAAGCAACGAGCGTGAGGGCTTGAGGGTTGACGCCGCGCTCGCTAGACATCCGCTCCATTGCGTGCAGCATGTTCTGTTCGGCGAGGCGGATGATGCCGATCGCTGCACCTTCCACCGTCAGACCCAGCGGTTGCGCCACGTGCTCCGCTATCGCTTCCTGCGCGAGTTCCGAGCGGATGTTGACCGATCCGTCCGCGTAGGCGCCAGGCCGCAGCCGTCCCAACACCACGTGGGCGTCGGTGACCGTGGCCCTCGTTCCCCCAAGCCCGTAGCAGGCCGGGCCCGGGCGCGAACCGGCCCCCTGCGGTCCGACTTGGAGCATGCCGCCAGCATCGACATAGGCGATCGTGCCGCCGCCGGTGCCGACCGTATTGATTTCCACGCTCGCCGTGATCGCCGGATACCCGGCAATGTCAAGCCGGGTGGTCTCCCCAACCTTTCCCCGGTCATAAAGCATGACATCGCAACTCGTGCCGCCAATCTCCATAGTGATGAGACCGCCAAGACCATCTTTCCCAGAGAAATAATCAAGCGCGCCGACACCAGCGGCCGGTCCCGAGAGGAGCAAGGAAACCGGGCGCTTTTCTATATCGCCAATGAAGGCGGCGCCTCCGTTGCTTTGAACGAGAAGAAGCCTATTCGACAACCCGAGTTCACTAAGGCGTTCGTCAAGCTGTCGGAGATAGGGCACCACCCTTGGGCCAATATAGGCGTTGACGACAGCCGTCGAGGAACGTTCGTACTCGCCCATGACCGCCGCGAGCTTCGCCGATCCGCAAACAAAGCAATCCGGCATTGCCTCGCGAAGGTAACGAACGCAAATTTCTTCGTTGGCATCATTAAGGTAGCTGTTGATGAAGCAGACGGCCACCGCCTGAACCCCGGCCGCCTCGAACCGTGCGATGGCGTCATCGAGATCTGCCCGATCGACTTCAGCTTCGATGCGTCCGTCCTTCAGCACACGTTCGGTTATCGGCCTGCGTAGCCAGCGTGGCACCAGCACATCGGGCCAGGGCGTCCGATAGTCCCATACATTCTCGCGAAAGCCGCGGCGGATCTCGATTGCATCGCGGAAGCCGCGGGTAACGAGCATGCCCGTCCTGGCACCCTTTCCTTCGAGAAGCGTGTTGGTGGCGACGGTGGTGCCATGGACGAAATGGGTGCATGCCGACAGGAATTCCTGGATCGTAAGACCCTGGCTCTCCGCCAGCGCGGAGACCCCGGCTAGCACACCCGCGGAAGGGTCGTCGGGGGTAGATGCGGTCTTATAAACGCGGATGCCGGAACGGGAGCCGATGGCAACGATATCGGTGAAGGTGCCACCGACATCAATTCCAACTCGCCAAGTTTCTTTCGCCACTTCCTTTTCTCCTATACATTTTCGTTCGAGAGATGGTGACATGCGAGCTCCGCTAGTCTCCGCCAAATCTGAGTGTTTCTGCCGAGATCCTGCTTTATTGTAAGATTCATCAAATAAGTCCGCCGGCGAAGGAGGGCCCATATCAGGAACCACAGAAAACAAACCGATTGATATGATCATCATCTCATCGACAATCGTGGCGACCGCTCAAGCGCGGCATATCCCTGCTCTCCCAATACGCCACTTGAACTGCTCCGCCGCGGCCCCGTCGGCCAGAAAGGGACCGGCAGCAGCATGCATACCAGCCCCGGCAATCTCCGCTTCACGATGTTTCCTCCCACGGAGTTTTGCCAAACTCGTCCGCCGCAGCTTTTCCTGCGTCCGCCCAACTTCCGCGCTTGAGGCGCTCCATCTTGCCGTTTCAAACACGCTCCCAGACTGCGGCAGGATCATTTGGATCATACAGTTCAACATCCGTCAATATGGATCAATTGCTTCCCTATGAGAATCGTGGCAGCGTATGATCACCAATGCGGATCGTATTCATGAATCCCAAACCGTCCGACATAGACGCGAAGTTGCGGCAACTCATGCCGCAGGCTCGTGGGCCTGCGGCTGCTGCGATCCAGTTCCTTATTGCGCACCGCGACGAGATACCCTTTCGCTCCATGCGCGAGCTTGCTAAGCGCGCCCGGGTGCCTTCTGTAACGCTGGTGCGGTTGGCGCAGAACCTTGGCTTCAAGGGTTTCGATGAATTCCGCGAGGTCCATATTGCTGAATTGATCAACGGTCAGGGCAGCAACAGCGGCCGCGCTGCGGAGCTCGTATCCCTTGGCCAGAAGGAAGGTCCACTTGGGTTTGCTGCACAGTTCGCCGAGCGTGAAATTGAGGCGCAAAGAGCAGCGGTTACTGCGCTGAGCGAGAAGCAGCTTGAAGCAGCGGTACAGGCATTGGTCGAAGCCTCACGGGTCTATGTGATCGGCCGCCGCCCCTTCTTTGCCCCCGCCTATTCGCTTTCTTATTCATTGCGGAAGGCCAAACCAAACACGCACCTGCTCGACACCGGTGGGGGATCAGGATTGGAACTCGAAGACCTCACGCAAGATGACGTGGTCATCGGGTTTACTTCCTATCCCTATAGCCGGGTCACCTTTGACGTGGCGAAAAGTGCGAGGGCCCAAAGCGCAACGGTTATTGCCGTCACCGACAGTGAGAACGCGCCAATTGCACGGTTTTCGGATCATCTTTTCCTCATGACGGCGCGAAGCTACGCCTTTCCGGACTCCGTCGCCGGCGCCTATGTCATCGCGAACATTCTTGTCGCACTCACAGTCTCAAGACTGGGCGCAGACGCATTAGCGCGCATCCAGCGCAACGAGCTGGAAATCCGCGAAACGGGAGAATATCTGGCCGAACCCGCGCGGCGCTCAAAGGCCGTCACGTGAGAATCAAGGCGCTCGACATGGATTTCTGTTTCTTGAGCCGAAATAAGGATCCCTCCCTGACGAGTTGGATCAGTAGGATGGAGCACACCCGCCGCGCATGCAATGGGCGATTTCCCGCATCGGCCCAGGTTAAGACTCCGATCGAGTGATCAAGCTGTTTCCGCGTCGATAGGACGTCATGTTACGGCGGGCCACAAGCAAACGCGGCCGGAGGAGGCCCTCGCTTTCCTGGCGGTACTTATCAATGGTGGAGCGCGAGGAGATCGAACTTCTCAGGGTGCGGGAACCATTCCATTCAGGAGATTGGGCGGCGGCTACGTCGGTCCGCCTCAACTAGCTCCCGTGAGCTGTGGCGCAACGCAGCCACGCGCAGCGGCGGGTTGGAGTATCGGTCGACGACCGCCCAGAGGCATGGGGACCGATCGGCCCGTCGGCCCAAACCGATCAAGCTTGCGCTCAACACAACCTTGCGCACTTATGTGGAGGAGAGACTTGCCGGCGTCGTCGTGGCCCCGAGCGGCGCTCCCGTTCCTGGTCTCGCCGTTCCTTTGGAAGGGCCGCCGGCATGGCCCGCGAAAGAATCGGCGATGGGCCAGGGCTTGGAAGCAGATTGCCCGGCGCTTGCCGATCGACTTCCCGGACGACAAGACGACGCGCATCAGCCACGAAGCCATCTATCAGGTCCAAGGTCGGGGAGTGCTGCGCCGCGAACTGGCGGCCTACCTGCGAACAGGACGCGTGTTACGAGTGCCCACGGCGCGCGTCCGCAGCGCGGTAAGGGCTTTGTTTCGCCGGAGACCATGATCAGCCAGCGTCCGGCCGAAGCGGCTGATCGAGCGGTGTCGCGACATTGGGGGGGGAGACCTCATGCTCGGTCTTGGCAATTCGGCGATCGGCACGCTGGTCGAGCGCACATCCATTTGCGCAGCACATTCTCGTGCAGGTCGAGATCCCGAGCCGCCTGTGCCAGCGCAACACCCCGTTCCTTCGCCAGCCTGACTGCCTCAAGCTTGAACTCGCGGCTAAACTTTCTTCTCTCCATGGGAAAACTCCGATTCCATCTTCAACACCTTAACTCGGTGTCCATGGAACCGGCAGCAGGCCAAGGTCGACCGGACTTGACGCTGAAGACCTGCATGACCTCCTCGCGTCCGCCGATCGCGCCGATGGGCAATCCACCGCCGATTATCTTGCCCATAGTGATCAGGTCGGGCTTCAGCCCGTATCGCGCCGACGCGCCATGGTAGCCTTGGCGCAGGTTCAGCACTTCGTCAGCGATGATGAGCACGCCGTGATGCCGGCAGAGCCGATGCAGCGCCTCCAGGAAGCCCGGGTTCGGCGCTATCAGGCCAGCCCGGCTCGGCATCAGATCAATCACGACCGCCGCGATCCGATGCGCATGGGCCAGGAGCTTCTTCTCAAGCACCTCAGTGTCACTGAAGCACAGCACAAGCGTCTCTTGGAAACGTACCGAGGCCGGATCGTCGGCAAATACCGACAACGCGCGTGCGAACGCTGCCTCCGATGCTCGAGGCCATCGTGGCGCATTTCTGCATTGGATTGCGTGGTCGTACACATGACCTCAGACCTTATGGCCGAACTGGAAGGAGGCCATGCGAGTACTGCGATGGCGCAATCGCACCCTTCTCCTCCACTACTCCCAGGGATTTTGTGCCGTCTGCGTCGGTGATCCAGCAGTCCGCTGCTGATACAGCATAAGGCGGCTGGGGAGCGAAAAAAGGTGCAGCACGCATGCTTCCGCCTGGCGTGATCCTCAGCGCTCGTTGAAACTCGTCGCGAGACTTCGGCCCAACGACCTCTCCCCGGTTATGGCCTGAGCTTGAAATGGGCTGCACGTCCGAACTCCTTGACCACTTTTGTTGAGACGGCGACTGGCTACGAACTTTTGACTCCTTTTTGGACGGCGTCGTTGTCGTATACTTTGAGGAAGCGGGAGATGTTCAATGGAATAACTACGCTTTTTTCATGCAGCTTGTCCTCGTGATGATCTGCGTCGTGGGGGTGGGCGGCGCGCTTCTGATGGATGGATACACCCATCAACACGGATTGAGATGCTATCTACTTTGGTAGGTTGCAAGGAGCTGAATGGGCGGACCGGTTCTCCGTGTTCCCCAATTCAGCTCCTTGCAACATGCAATCCTGATGCTGATTCGTTTGATGAGGATTCCCAGAAGTTTTCGCGCCCAGTCGACGCAGTCATGCGCCTGATGAAGCAGTAGGCATCGGCCTTGTTTCGTGGAGCAGAAGTTGACAGTGGGCGCTTGAGATCATGACCGCATTACGGGACACAAGGGCATCCTCGAGCGCCGAGGGAGGCCGCCCGGATTGTCGACGGAGTCCGTAAGAAACGAGCATCAGGAGATCGTATGGGCTACCTCGATGAAGTCTTTTCGATGCCGGCAAAGAAGGCACTTGTGACGGGCGGCTCGACCGCCATCAGGGCGGCGCAGACGTCATGATCGACTCCCGCAAAGGCGCCGAGTTGCGAATGCGAAGACCTCAACACGCTGGACGCACCGGGCAAAGCGGAAGGTTTGGGGGACATCAGTTCCGAAGAAGGCATCGGCGAATTGGTCGATGAAATGAAAATGCGGACGGACAGGCTGGACATCCTCTTCAACGACGCCGGTGAGCGACTTGACACCTTTCCCTGTAATGCGTGGGCACGCGCGCTGAAGGTTAACATCACCGGGCTTCCATCTGACACGCGGGCTTCTGTCGCTGCTTGAAAACGCGGTAAGCGACGACGACGGCGAGGATCATCAATTTCGCTCGGTTGATGGGGACCCAATCGAGCGCCGAAGGCGCCTACTCCTACACCGCCTCGAATGCTGCTGTTCATCACCTGACGCGCCATGATCTCGTCATGGGTTCGAGGCTGACGCCACGATCGCCGACAAGGGCTATGACGCCGACCACCTGCACGAAAAGATCGCTGAACGGGAGCCGAAATCGTCATCCCGTCGAAGCGCAACCCCAAGATCCAGCATCCCTACGACACTCACCTCTACAAAGAGCGCAATATCATCGATCGCTTCTTCAACAAGCTCAAGCGGTTCCGCCGTGTCGCAACCCGCTACGACTAACTGCTGGCCACGCCCTAGGCTTCAGACAACAGCCTGCGCTGGTTTTCTGGTTTCAACACGATGGTCAAACGGTCGCCAGCGGCGTAACCGGCGAGCCCACAGCGCCAGGAAGGCAGAGCGGTGCCGCAGTCAGGAGGAAATATCGTCGTTGTCGTTGCCGCATCCACTTGGCGAGCTCCGTAAGATACCAGAGCTCCCCCAGTGCAATCCCGACCTTGAAAAGGCAGAATTCGTGGAGTGGTAATGAGGCATGTTTTTCACCATCGGCCGCCCGTGCGGGAATTGCCTCTATCCCGAAATTGTCCGAGATGAGCGCGGAAAGCCCGGTTCCGTCAATCCACTTGAGCAGGCGTTGATCGCGTCCATCCAATTCGGGGCAGTTGGCAGGTTGTACGTCAGAGCGGTCGAGCGTGCCAGCAGATGAAATGATAAGGTCACCAAAACCTGAGTAAAAGCACACTAGGTCTCCCGGCTCGACTTCAATAGCATCCGCCTCGATTATTCGCATGATATCGTCATAACTAACGACGCGTCGGTTGCGGCCGAGATGGTGACATAGATCAATTATTACGCCGCGCCCCTGCAGGCCAGCTCGCGCCATTGTCTCTACACCGAGACGAGATGTCCGCGCGCTGCCCGTCGCAGGATCTGGCGCAATCACATCAATGCCGGCGCGCCAACCGTTATAGTAGACTGGCTCAGCGACTCCATCAGCATCGGCATCGAAACTCTGCCCCACATGGGCAAAAGTATCCCAATGCGAAGAGTATTGCGTCGCCAATGTTACGTAATCGTCACTGACGATATCGGTCGCCCCGACCTTTTCCTTAGCCAGCGAATAGTTGTAGTTGAGGGCACCCTCTTGGTCGCGTGGTAGAGCGAACAATCGGGGCGGAAGTCTCAGAGGATGCACGACATTGCCTCCCGGCAAATTCAGTGGAAGGCTAAGGCAGAATGTCAGTCCTTCCTCAACATAGCCGGCCGCGCGCTTACGGGCGTCTGGCGTAAGAAAATTGAGCCGGCCCAGTTCGTCATCGTCACCAAAATCGCCCCAGTTCGACCCGTCGGGTCTTCGTTTCCAGCGGCTAGGCATAGCAGGCTCCAGATTTTTAATGGATCGTAAGGTTTTCGCATGAGAGAGTGCAGCAATCGGCGCGAGCGGTGGAGCCGGCAGTTCGCCGGCAGCTGCTTTGCAGGCAGGCGCCATTCCAGGGAGGATGTCATCAAAGGCGCAGTGAGTGCTTGTTCAAGATTAGGGCATCCAATGCCCCCATGGACAGCCATGAGACCGGCCGCGCGGTGCGCATCGAAATACGTTCTCCTCTCGTTGATCACTTAAAGGGGTGTTCCGAAAGAGTCCGGTCGGGCGGTCACCATCCGAGGGAGCAATCCGCTGTTGCATATTATTCACCACTCTGATCTGCCTAAAATACGCCCCGACCGCTCCATATGATTCAGCACGACAGCGCAGTTTGGCGATATCGGGCCGAACTCTGGGTCCAGTACAGGTCTTGCGGACTGCTCGTTAGCCCCTTGGTTCATACCAACTAAACCATTGGCCACGTCGGTTGGGCAGCTACCAAATCTGATAGGGTTCGAGCGCTAAGAGGCCGTTTTGAAAATCGGCTTGGCTGGGGTTTCGTCTGGGGCTGGGTTATGATTCAAGCTGTGGATGTGGACAAAGCAGAGTCGTGGCCGGATGGCCCAGATCGCCAAGAAGACCAAGCGCTACCCGTCTGATTTGACGGATGAGGAGTGGGAGCAGTTCGCGCCGCTGATGCCCAAGCCTGGGCCGTGTGACTTTCGACAACCACACTTTGGCACATTGCAATGCCGGGAGCGGAGGCCGTCCACCACATCAGGTCAGGATTCCTTGATGAAGCAGGCACCTGGTAGGTCGATTGAGAAGCTCTCCCCGGCGGCTGGGCACTTGGCGTGATGCGGGAAGTCGGATTGGATGCCGGACTTGAATTGCTCGATTGATTGGAATCCGGAACAAGAGCGGCCGTGCCAGCGGGTCTGTGGAAGCAAGTCTAACGCTGCGGCGTCTGCTCATCATTGTAAAGGCCTACCATTCGGCTCGTGAAATGCTGGTGCGCAAGCCGCGCTGGCCAACAAAACCGCGCCATCGCCTGGGCGCTGATGATGAAGGTGGAATCTACCGAGCGCGAGAACAGCGTACGAAAATCCAGCGACAGGGGTTTCGACATGTCTGCCGGCCTCAATTCCCGGCAGTTGATCAAAATTTCTGATTTGGGAAGCGCCAACGATTCAGTCATCTCGGTGCGTCGTCCCACGTTATCGCTGAGAGCGTTGACATCAGCAATAAGCCGTGCGCCATGGAGCCGCCAAAGGACGGCTCCTTCGGAACCCACTCTGGGTCGACGTGCATGAACTGTGATCATCATCGCGTCCATTGGGCGGTCATCTTCTATGTGACGGCGCGCCACGGTGACGCCAGTTTCCTTGCCCGCGCTGGCCCTCAATTCGTCAAACGTCACTGACTCCAAACAAAAGCTCCTGGCGCGCTATTTCCCGAAGAAGCTTATGCCGTGCTGCACCGACTGACCGCCATCGATCGGCAGGACCGCTCCGGTGACATAGCAGCCGGCTCGGCTGCATAGAAACAGCATGGCGCCGGCTATGTCATCGGGCCTGCCGATCCTGCCCAGTGGGACGCGACTGCCGATCCGTTGTGCCTGTTCGTCGTTGGCGGTGGCGAAAGCAGTCATCCGGCTCCGGAAGGTACCGGGCGCGAAAGCATTGACGGTGACCCGGCGTGGCGCGAACTCCTGCGCAAGCGTGCGCGTCAGGTGATGAACGGCGGCCTTCGAGGCGGCGTAGGAGTAGGCGCCTTCGGCGACGGGTTGGGTTCCCATCACCGAGCCGAGGTTGATGATCCTCGCGGGGTCTTCGTCGCTTGCCGCCTTTTCAAGCATTGACAGAAGCTCGCGCGTCAGATGGAAAAGCCCCGTAACGTTAACGCTCAGCACGCGTGCCCACGCCTTATAGGGAAAGGTGTCAAGTCGCTCACCCCAGGTGGCGCCGGCATTATTGACGAGGATGTGCAGCCTGTCCGTCCGCCTTTTCACTTCATTGACCAGTTCGGTGACGCCGTCTTCGGAATTGATGTCTCCCGCAAACCCTTCCGCTTTGCCAGGTGCGTCAAGCGTGTTGAGGTCTTCGGCCGTGCGCTCGCAATCGGCGCCCTTACGGGAGGCGATCATGACGTCTGCGCCGCCCTGGACTAGGGCGGTCGCAACCATCCGTCCGATGCCGGTCGAGCCGCCGGTCACAAGTGCCTTCTTGCCGGTCATCGAAAAGAGTTCGTCGAGGTAGCCCATACAATCTCCTGCTGCTCATTCTAACGGATTCCGTTGACAATCCGGGCGGCCGCCACACCGATGGCCTGCCGGCAAAGACACAAAAGGCAGTCCTGGTTCCAGCGGAACGGCTCCATCCGTGTGCCCTCGTGGATGCAATGTGTCCCATAGATTAGATAGGTCCTGATCAAAAGCCACGGTCAACTTCTGCTCCACGATATACAAGACCGATGCCTATTGCTTCATCAGGCGCATGACTGCGTCGACGATCTTTGGCGAGAAAGCTTCGGGGAATCCTCATCGAATGATCAGCATCAGGATGGCTTCCTTGCAAGCTACGAAAGTAGGTAGCATCTCGATCCGCGTTAAATCGTGTACTCATTTATCGAGCGCGCCGGCCCATGACGCAGATCATCACGATAGGGAAAGCTGCCTTGGTGAAAAGCATAGTTAACCCATTGAACATCTCACGATTTCTTCAAGTATATGATGACGACGCCACCGAAAAGGGCATCAACATTTCGATAGGATTCGATTTTCATAAGTATGTCTCGATCACACGGGCCACTCCAACAAAGAGTCCAACCTATCCGAATTTTCGGCCAGATCGTTCGCCAATTACAGCAGGCGAGGGATTTTGGATTGTCGGCCTCGACTATAATGGCGAAGTCGCGCTTCTTGATGCTGCTCGACTATATGACCTTTCACACAGCAATTTTGCAGAACATCTTCAGTCATTGAAGGCGTTTTATGCTGACCCTACCATACACGCACATCCTCACGACAGTTGTACTTGCATGGCACCGAGTGCAAAGAAAATCACCGGGAAGGTATCCTACTTCGGGGATCTTTGGGTGCGGAAAGACTACAGAGGACAGGGCGTGCCCAGGATCGCGGCAGGAATAGCATTCGGCGTATCTTTTGCCTTGTGGGCTCCAGACTTCCTATGTGGACTTGTAGCGCGTTGGTCACTAGAAAAGGGCGTCGTTGCGCAATATGAAATGCCGCATCATGAACCGGGCGGGTCAATATTAAAGCTGGTAGAAGAGAAGATTGTAGACGACGATTGGCTTGTTTGGCTAACCGGCGAGGAGTTGAGGAGCCGTATTGATTCTCACAACAAACCGAGCTAGTCAGATCGGATCGACCAATGGGTCGCATCGCTGGGCGTGGAGCGCAACGTCCGCTCGATCACGGCGGCGACCTGATCGTCATCGATCGTCCGGGGCCTGCCTGGCCGGGCTTCGTCCAGCAGACCCTCCACGCGATCCTTGAGGAAGCGGCGCCTCCACTTGCCGACCGTGTGCTCATGCACCCCAGCTCAGCTGCAACGGCCTTGCTGGGAATGCCGTCGGCGCAACGAAGAATGATCCGGCACCGCTCGGACATGGATCGCGCCACACGCTGCTGACGCACCTGTCGTTCCAGATACTCGCGCTCTCCCCGCCCCAGAACAGAGGCGCCGTCGGTCGGCCTGTCGCGTTCGCCATCGCTGCACTCTCGATCGAATAAGCAAACAGCTTACAATGTAACGAACTTCAGTTCCAGATGACTAGGCTAGTCTAGGCCGCAGACTCATAATAGCGTAGCCAGATACGGACTGAAGCGAGTTTGATTGCGGCGACGAAGTTGAGCGGATCTCGATCGTATCGGGTGGCTATGCCTCTGAACTTATTTGAGCTTGTTGAAATATCGCTCGACGAGATTGCGCTGCCTGTAGACCCATGAGTTGAAGGGGATGGTGCCCGTTCTGTTTTTCTTGGGCGGGATATTGGCCCAAGCGCCTCGCTCCGCGGCAAGGTTTCGGATCGCGTCGCTGTCGTAGGCGCGGTCAGCAAGCAGGATCGCAATGGGCTTGAGCGTTTCCAGCATGGCAGCGGCAGGCTTGCCGTCATGGGCCTGTCCTGCGATCAGGACGAGATCGATCGGCCTGCCTTCGGCATCGACAAGCGCATGGATTTTCGTGGTGAGCCCGCCACGGGAACGTCCCATGCAACCATCGTCGGAACCCCCTTTTTTGCCGTGGCCGCGTGCTGGTGAACGCGAACACAGGAACTGTCGATCATAACGATGTCATCGTCGAAAGCCTTGGAAACCGCCGCCAAAAGCCGATCCCAGACCCCGGCTTTGCGCCATCGAACAAACAGGTTGTAACAGGTGGTGTAGGGGCCATAGCGCTCCGGCACATCGGCCCAGGGTGAGCCGGTTCGGAAACGCCACAGGATGCCGTGAGAACCCGCCGGTCATCGACACCTGCCACGCCGCGAACCTTGCAAGGCAAGTTTGGCTGGATCACGCTCCATTCAAAATCGCTCAGTTCGTAACGACGCATTCAAGTCTCCAAAAGAAGCCTTGAAACAGAACGGCATACGGGTCCGTAGCACCCGGTTTGATCGGATTAAGCTTTCGCAGAGACGTGGAGGCGAGGGAGATCGAGAGACACGAAGTAATGGTTGCACAGGGCCTGTTGGGCCGCCGGGTGTCCTGACATGCACCAGAATCCCGTCGTTGAACCGGCGGCAACCGGAGCTCCGAACTTTGGTACGCCTTGACGACGCAGTTCCTTGAAGCGGTTGTGCCCGTTCCCCCATTGCCCCCAGAGATACTTGCGTAGTCTTCGGCCGATCCACGCTTCCAGGTGTGTGAGTACTCGAGGCGTCTGGCAGAAGCCGAAGTAGCCGCGCCAACCGACGAGCTATGGCTTCCGCTCCTTGATCAGCTGCGGCAGACTGATGCCCCGGGGTCGGCGTGTCATGTCCCAGATCCGCGTCTTGAATCTGGCGAGGGCCTTTGGGGCGATGCGCCGCTCGCTCCCGTGATTTGAGATGCTGAATCCCAAGGAACTTCCGCTCCTCCGGTCGCGCCCAGCGCACGTTTCCTCGTTGACCTTCAGCCGCAGCTTCACGGTCAGGAATCGGCCGATAGAGGCCATGACCCGTTCGCCGGCGGCTGCGAACATCGATGTTGCCGTTGTCAGCATAGCGGTAGGCCACGTCGGGTCAGTTGCCTGTCAAGATCGTCGAGCAGGAGGTTGCTTAGGAGGGGCAGAGCGAGCCGCCTTGTGGGATCCCTCGTCCACCGGACGGACGAGGCCGTCCTCCATCATCCCTGCATTGAGGAATGCACGGATGAGTTTGAGCGCCCGTTGTAGACACCCTGGCGGCGACGCGCCATCAGGCTATCGTGATTAACCCGATCGAAAAAGCTTTTCGAGATCAAGATCCACCACGTAGCTGTAACCCTCGGCAATGTAGCATTGCGCTTGGACTACTGCCTGATGGGCAGAGCGTCCCGGACGGAAGCCGTAGCTGTGCTCCGAGAACATCGGGTCCCACTGCTCTTGGCGGATCTGCAGCAGAGCTTGCTGGGTCGGTCTGTCGACTGCGCAAGGCACGGCGAGTTCTGACCCGCCGTCGGGCTTGGGGATTTCGCGGTTGACGGGTTCTGCGGTGAGCCCATTACGCAGCCGCGCGATCGAGGACATGACGCCTCGCAATCTGTCGCCGCCACGCAATCGATCCTACCTTCATGAAGGTGACAGTTCAGCCGTATTTGGGCGTTCGCCGGACCGTCTGGGGCTGGAGAACGTACGTGCCTATCAGGCCCCGACCAGACAATCTGCGCGCTCGGCTTCTTCAGTCTATTGCGTGACGCTGGATCCTAAATTCTCGAACGGATTGCTTGTGCCCGCAAGCCGCGCAAACAGTCAGCGAATTGAGCGCGGACTAGGTATGCGTTTTCTCAATGCGGTGCCGTTTCTGAAGTTACGCACCGCGTTGACCAGCGCCGTCGAGACGCCTTGCTCGTGATAGAACAATCCACTCTGCCACGGCAGCGGCCAAACCCACATAGGCTGAGACCTGCCTCCTGTTGTCGGGGCGAAAAAGGGCGGCGATCTCAGGCCTATACCCTTGATATCAAGCAGCATTCTCGCGAGCGACGGTTTAGCGCAGCTGATCGCTGTACCGCAACAGGGCGTTGCGTTCGGCCTCGACTGGCTCGACGTTTTTGAGCAGCAGCTCAAGCCGATTAAGGGCCCCGACCGTCCGGGCCATCTCGACGCAGAAAATAGGGCTGTTCCGGCACTTCGATATCGCCCGCAGATCGCCCTAAGCAAACTTGCGGCAGAGCGGATCGGTCCAACACGAGCAAGGCGTGTCGAAGCCGGTAACCCCCGGATGGGAAGGACGATGGTCAAGTTGGCCTGGTTGGCTGCGCAATCAGCCGGGCTCGGCGCTTGCCCGCTAGTTCCACGAGCGTGAGGCGCAATCAGGGGACCTCTAGAAGATAACCGTCGGTCGCCCTTGGCAAGGAAGCTGCTCGTTGCGCTGTGGAAATACGTGGCCGCAGGCGCGTTTATCGAAGGTGCCATTATGAAATCGGGCTAACGCGACTTGGAGTGCTCCCCGTTTCACCGGACAGTCGGCTAGTGTTGAGATTGCCCTGATGAACTCCCGAGGAGAAGCCATTTTGAGCGCGGAGTGAGGGTGGGATTCATTTAATCTGTCATCCATCCATCGATCTACCGGAGCGCGGTTTCGGCGTCCTGAAGGTTTGAGATGCGGACGTAGTCCCGCTTCAAGGTTTTGACGAACGCTTCGGACATGCCGTTGGACTGCGGGCTGGCGACGGGTGTGAAGCAGGGCGTCAGATTAAGTGCCTGAGCAAATAACCTGGTTTCCCGCACCGTGTAGGGCGAGCCGTTATCGGACAAGTGCTCGATGGCATGCGGCGCTCGGGTCGCGCCGAAGCGTTTCTCGACAGCCTCCAGCATCATGTCGCGGACATCGGAGCCCGATATCCCGGCATTGGCGACAGCCGCCCAGGCGATAATCTCCCGGTCGAACGCATCGATGATGAAGGCGAGACGGATGACCTCGCCATTCCAGCAGGTGAACTCCAGACCGTCCGAACACCAGCGCAGGTTCGAGCACATCATCATGACCTTGCCATCGTGGACACGCCCCTTGCGCACAGCTGTATGTTTCTCCAGCAGCATGGCGTGATGACCCATGATGCGGTGGACGCGCTTGGCGTTGACGGCTGGCTTATCGGCGGCTCGCCTTTCCCGATTGAGAAGGGCGGCGATCCGCCGATAGCCATAGGTCGGCCGCTCACTGACCAACCTTCGGATGGCTGGCAGCACCTCTGCATCCTCGGCCTTGCGATAGGGACCACGAGGCTTCGACTTGCCGTGCATTCGCTCGACGAGGTTGGAGCGGGAGACACCCAAGGTATCGGCCACCGTCTTCATCGGGAACCGTCCTTCGACAACAAGAGCGGCCGCGAGATCGGTTTTTTTGACTGGGCTTTGGAAAGGGCCTCGCGCACTATCTCGGCTTCCAGCGTATTGCGGCCGAGCATGCGCTCCAGCTCGCGCACGCGATCGAGCTTCTTGACTTCGGAATTGCCGACGACAGGTTCGTCTGAATCCACGGCGGCTGCCCCTCCCTCGCTCAACAATCTGCGCCACCGATAAAGGAGATTTGGCGCAACCCCATGCCGGCGGGCGGTAGACGATACCGTCTCGCCCGCCTCAAAGCTCTCCTCGATGATCTGCAGCTTTTGCTCGGTTGTCCACCGCCTGCGGCGGACGTCGCCCGTTATCACTTCAATGCGTCGATACTCTTTGGACATAAGCTTATCCCCAAGCCTGTGCTTGAGCCTTTCTGCTTATGCCGACTGTCCGGTCGAAATGGGGGGCACTTCAAACCGAGCCGCGTCACGCAATTGGGCCTAGCTGGATTCCGCAGCCAATTGGAGGCACGTGCCGCCCGAACACCCCGCTTGACATCAGCGTCGTCATGTGAGCCTGGGATCAAACATCTAACCTAATCAGCGGGCGTCAATCTACAAGTGCTGAGGGGCAGGTCGTTCGGGACTGTAGTGTCGATTTGTCTGACGACACCTTCTCTGCTTGTGCCAGCTCTCCTCGGAGAGCATGGCCATACCGATAATGCCCTCTCTCGCTAATTGCGCGATCTCGGTATCGGAGAGGCCGAGAAGCCCTGATAGGATGTCTCTGTTATGCTGTCCGAGTGTCGGCGCCGCTGTGCGTATCGCATAAGGCCCCGCACCTTCGCGGATCGGCATCGAGGGCTGCGGATGTAAGCCCACGAAAGCGCGTTCAACTTCTTGCAGAAATGCGCGCGAGGCGAGATGCCGATCCTTAAATAGGTCATTTGGCATGCGAGCCACGCCGGCAGCAACTTTTGCTGCTTGCAACTCGGACATGGCCTCATCCGCGTCGCGAATGCGCGTCCAGGCTGCGATGCCTCTCTCGATGTCATCCTCAACGGCCCGGCGAGCTTCCGCAGATTTCAGCGATGGGTCCGCACCCCAATCTGGCCGGCCAATAAGGATGGCGAGCCTCTGCCACATGTCCTCGTCGGTCGCGGCTACCATGATCCAGTTGTCCTCACCCGTACACCGGAAGCAGCCATGAGGCACAAACTGCGGATGTCGATTGCCATACCTTTTCGGCGACATACCGCCGATCGAGCCGACGGTGATCCATGGTGCCGCAAACGGCATCATGCATTCGATCTGCGCAAGATCAATGAACTGTCCCTGCCCGGTGTTGCGGGCATGAATCAGTGCAACCAGAACTGCAACGCAGCCGTTCAACCCACCAACGGCATCGCCGAAGGCGACGTGGCTCATCACGGGCGGCCCGTCGGGATCTCCGATCACACTCGGCAACCCTGAGCCCTGCTCGAGAGTTGAGCCGTAGGCCCGGCAGTCGCGATGAACGCTGTCCGCACCAAAGGCTGACATCGACATCATGACAAGGCGTCGGTTGAGCGTTCTGAGCACGTCGTACCCGAGTCCGAGCTTCGGCAGCACGTCGACCGAATAATTGCTGACGACAATATCGGCTCCCACTATAAGCCGTTTTGCAAGAATGAGGCCTTGCGGCCGCGTCAGGTCGAGTGTGATACCGCGCTTGTTGCGGTTCATGATGCAGTAGCACATCGCCTTTTCGTACAAATGGTCGTCGAGGTAAGCAGGGCTTCGATCAACACCGCGAAACCAGTCCGGATATTGGATAGCCTCGATCTTGATGACGTCCGCGCCGAGATCACCCAGGGTGCGCGTACACAACGGGCCCGCCCAGCCCATCGAGAAGTCGATCACGCGAATCCCCTGCAACGGCTGCGAGTCGGCATCGATGCAGCCGGACGACGTCAATGCGGTGCCGGTCAAGTGTGTTCGCTCATTCGCGAAAGCCTGCTGCTCGCCGGGAGATGGAACCTTCCCTCCCCGGCGCGGCTGCGTCAATGTCAGCCGCTGCATCGAGCCCGCGGTCAAGCCCTTTTCTTCGCCAAGCAAGACAGGCACGATCGCGCCGCGCGCTTTTTTCTCGGTATCGCGGAGCAGATCGGATATTTCCGGTACTGGCACGATGGGGATCTTCCGTTTCAATCCCTCCTCGAACCAATCTTGCGCTGTTCGCTCCCTCAGCTTTGGGATGAACTGTCGTTCAATATGTTCCATGTGTTGCAGACGATCTTCGGCGAGGACCAGAGCCGGATCATCACGCAATTCGGATAGGCCGAGCATGTCGCAGAATGCGCGCCATTGTGCCGGGGTCCACGTCGTGACGCCAAGCCAACCCCTCTTGGTTTTGTAAATGCCGACCGGAAAGCCCGGCCAGAAGCGGTTAGTGCCAATCCGGTGCATCACGTCGCCGCGCGCAAACGCCTCGAATATAAGATACTCGCTGACAGCGAGGCTCGATTCGAAAATACTGAGGGACCATGATCGCCCTGCCCCGCCCTGCATTCGCGCAACCGCCGAAGAAGCCACAGCAATGAAGCCCCACAGGCCGGCAAGGATACCCGTCTGGAAATCGGGCGCGTGCAACGGCGGGCCCTGGACCGGTCCGGCCAGCTTGACCAAGCCAGCGAGCGCGCGGACGGTCGAATCAGTTGCTACGAATCCCGCATAGGGCCCCTCGCGGCCGAACCAGCTCGCTTCGAGGTAGGTCAACCCGGGGCGCCGCTGCCGGATTGCGGCGATATCAACGGACGGGCAATCCGCGGAACCGACATCGCGGCCATCGATCAGAATGTCGCAGTTCTCGATTAGTGTCGTCAGCCGGGCGATCGCGTCCGGGTCGGTGGCATCGATGATGTTGCTAGACTTGTTGAAGTTCAGGAATGCGAACCACGCGCTCTGTCCACCCGGCGTGACTGGCGCGGTGCGGCGAAGTGGATCGCCTGTTGGCGGCTCGACCTTCTGAACGTCGGCGCCAAAATCGGCAAACAGCCGCGCGCAATAACTGGTTGCGGCCGAGCTTCCGATCTCGACGACCTGCAGATGCGATAACACTCCCATCGAGGGCTCCTTCCCCGGCCATGCTGATGCTCCAGAACATCGTCGGCCACGCGATGCGAGCCTGTGGCAACCGCGCCTACTTAAAGCCTCGCCAGCGCCAGCGTGCAGTCGATTTTCTTGTGATCACGGTAGCAACCGCCCGCAATGGCCCGTGCTGTCCGCATAATTGTCAGCAACTTGGTCGTACCTCGCAGTTCCATTAAATTCCTCCGCTGAATCGTCATCAACACCTCAGGGGAGGATCGGCCCCGTACGGGGCTTGCCGGATGTGTCGGCTACCTTTTCGAAAATGCGGTCGCACAGCCGCTCTATATCTCGGACCTCATGATCGGCCGTAATGCACACGCGGATCCCCGCCATTCCTTGCGCGACGGTCGGGAAGAACGTCACCGAGGTATAGAAGCCTGCATCGAGAAGCTCTCTTGCGATTGCAATCGCCTTGGTCTCCGATCCGATGGCGATCATTCTGATCGGAAGTGAATTGCCTTGCTCGGTGGTTGCGACACGACGGTCAAAGAGATCTATGCGTTGCGCCAATCGCCTCTGCCGCTGGCCGAGTTCTGCCGAGCGGTGAATCTTGCATGAGCCAAGCGCCGCGCCAACCGCCGCCAGATTGGCGGCCGCCGAGAACGCATGGGGGATGGAATACCGTCGAAACAGAGCCTCCTGGTTGGCCGTTCCGAGCATCAACATGCCGCCCGAGGCGCCGAATCCCTTGCCCAGCGAGGCCGCTATGATCGTGCGGTCACCAAGCCCTTGCGGAAACTGAGAGCGCGCAAATCCCTGGCCGTGGCGTCCGAACAGCGATATGCCGTGGGCATCGTCGATATAGAGAAAGAGCCCATAGCGTTGCTGGAGCTGGCGCAGTTCCTTGAGCGGCGAATGGCCTCCCATGGAGTAAACACCGTCGCATACATAGGCGACCACGGGCTCCTGGCGGCACAAGCGTTCGAGAGCGGCAAGGTCGTTGTGCTCAATCGTTTCCACCCGCGTTTCATCAGCCACCATCGGCTTGTGATAGGCGAGCGAGATGTGCGCAACGCGATCGAACACAACGACCGGCTTCCTCCCGCCTGTCAATTGGCCCGAAGCAAGCAGTGGCATCGCGCCGAGATTGGCGAGCATGACACTGGAAAAGGCGAGCACGCGCGCGGAGAATATTTGTGACAGGGTTGCTTCAAGCTCTGCCAGAAGATCGAAATTGAGTCGCGTTCGTGCGCAGGACCAGTGCAATGACCGGTGCGCCTCAATCGCCTCGATCGCACCGGCGATGATCATAGGATGGTTGTCGAGACCCAGATAGGAGCATCGCGCGAAATCAATCACCTGCGGTCGACTGTCAAGCGGACCGGTGCCCAAAGCAAAAGTGCGCCCTGTCGTGGAACGCCCATGGACAGCCAAGAGACCAGCCGCGTGGGCCGCATCGAAATACGTCCTGCTCTCGTTGATCACGTAAGGGGTGTTCCGAAAGTGTTCGGTCGGGCGATCACCATCCGAGAGAGCGATTCGCTGTTGCATTTCATTCTCCATTCTGATCTGCCCAAAATACGCCGCGACCGCTCAGATGAGTCGGCACAAGAGCGCGGGTTGGCGACATGGGTCCGAACTGAAGTGCTGCACAGATCTTGCCGCAGTTCGATCGGCACCTTGGTTCAAGCCAACTCAACCACTGGCCATGTCGATTGAAAACCTACCAACCCAGATAGGGGTCGAGCGTGAAGCCGGCGCGAACAACGCAAACGGTCGCTTCCCCACAGGTGGTGTAGCTCGGCGGTAGCGAAGCCGCTCGCGAGCGCGCCCTCGATAGCGCTGTAGCGAGCGAGCGGCTTTGCGGTGGTCATCGACAGTTCGCCGTTAAGGTCGGGTTGCTGACACCAACCTGATTCGAAGGAACCATCGATGACCGACGACATGATGAACCTGCGCGCGCTCGTGGAGAAGACTCCGGATTCCGATCTCTTGCGCGAGATGATTGGCTTTGCCGCCGAGCGGCTGATGGAGCTGGAGGTTGGCGCCGCCTATGGCGAGAAGAACCTGTTGCGCACGGCCCAGCGCAACGGCTATCGCGAGCGCGATTGGGAGACGCGAGCGGGAACCATCGAGCTGCGCATCCCCAAGCTCAGGAAGGGCTCCTATTTCCCCGGTTTCCTAGAACCGCGCCGCATGGCCGAGAAGGCGCTGACCGCCGTCATCCAGGAGGCCTACGTCCCAGGGTATCTCGCCGCTCAGTCGACGACCTGGTCAAGGCCATGGGCATGAGCGGCATCTCCAAAAGCCAGGTCAGCCGGCTGTGCGAAGAGATCGACGGCAAGGTCAAAGCGTTCCTTGAAAGCCCATCGAGGGCTACTGGCCATACCTGTGGATCGACGCTACCTACCTGAAGGTGCGCCGCGGCGGCCGCATCGTCTCGGTCGCCTCATCATCGTTGTCGGCGTCAACGCGGACGGCCGGCGCGAGGTGCTGGGCATGGTCATCGGCATCTTCCCAAATGATGACGCCCTCGTCCGCCTGGTTGGCGCGATCTTGCTCGAACAGAACGATGAATGGGCCGTGCAGTGCGCCAGATACATGAGGCTGGAAACCATCAGCCAAATGAGCGATGATCCTCTCATCGCCTCCCACTCGTGGCACGCTGATCAGTCCGGCCCCATGCCGGAGAGCGCGGCGGCCAAGCCGTCAGCTACACCACTCTCTGGGACACGATGACGCAAACGGTCGCCAGCGGCGTAACCGGCGAGCCCACAGCGCCAGGAAGGCAGAGCGGTGCCGCAGTCAGGAGGAAATATCGTCGTTGTCGTTGCCGCATCCACTTGGCCAGCTCCGTAAGATACCAGAGCTCCCCCAGTGCATCCGGACCTTGAAAAGGCAGAATTCGTGGAGTGGTAATGAGGCATGTTTTTCACCATCGGCCGCCCGTGCGGGAATTGCCTCTATCCCGAAATTGTCCGAGATGAGCGCGGAACTTGAGCAGGCGTTGATCGCGTCCATCCAATTCGGGGCAGTTGGCAGGTTGTAAGTCAGAGCGATCGAGCTTGCCCGCAGATGAAACGACAAGGTCACCAAAACCTGAGTAAAAGCACACTAGATCTCCCGGCTTGACCTCAATACCATCCGCCTCAATTATTCGCATAATATCGTCATAACCGACGACGCGTCGGGTGCGGCCGAGATGGTGACACAAATATTAGGCCGCGCCCCTGCAGGCCAGCTCGCGCCATTGTGTCTACACCTAGACGAGACGTTTGGCGGCCGGGCGAACACAATGGAACGTTCCGAGGCAACAACCTAGCATTCGTGACCGCAACGTCTGCGTTGCGGAAATATTGGACGAATAAAAAGCTGTCAGGCAGTGTTACGGAAACGGGACGAATCCTGAGCGAGCGCCTTCGGCAGGTTGCACAAGGCAGCCGAGATTTCAGCCTTTCCGTGCGCGGAAGGGGCATGATGCTGGGCCTCGATTGCGGCATGGGCAAACTGGCCGAAAAAATCGTCCGCAAGGCCTTTCAAGATGGGCTGGTGGTAGAGCGATGCGGCGCAGAGGGCCAGGTTATCAAAGTTCTTCCTCCCTTGACGATTGACCGGCAGACGCTTCAACGTGGTCTGGACATTCTGGACAAGTCCGTGCACGCAAGCGCCTACAGGAGTTGTCGACCACCGTCGCTAGGCATTCCCGGCTGGAGGTCGTAATGCAGGCGGCGACAGCCGATGCGCCGGCGTTCTGCTGCAGCGTGTAACCTCATGTTCAGGCAGGAACCGTGCGGCCGCGACGAACGGTCCAAACGCGGGGCAAATGCCCACTGCACGGAGTTGATAGGGGGAAGCGCACCGTCAGGCCTCGAACTCCGACCAGCCGATGCGCCGGCTTTTCTGGGCACGCCGTCTCAGACGCCGTAGCATATCCGGCGCATTTGCCGATGGAGTCCGTCGAGCGCTGGGTAGTTGTGCGGCCTGCCGTAGTAGCCGTAGTGTCCACACAGAACGGCGGCGAACCACCTGTGCTGCGCAGCATTTGGCGCGTGCATGAGCCGTCAGGCATCCTGGCGCAACGCGGTCAGCTTGCGCGTCAGGCGTTTCCCTTTCGTCTTGTGTTTCACGATAAACCGGCGATCCCGGGTCCGCCCGCAGTAGTGGGTGAAGCCCAGAAAGGCGAAGGTCTCGGGTCGCCGCTCGCCCCCCGCTGTCGTTGAGAGGGCCGCGCACCGCCCAAACTCGATCAACCGCGTCTTGTCCTCTGGAGTGTCAGGCCAAGCCGGCCAGCCGCGCCTTGAGGGTCAACAGTATCTCCTCTGCATCGGCCTTCTTCTCAAAGCCCATGACGAAGTTCGTCGGCGTAACGCACGATTACAACGCAA
The DNA here is from genome assembly GCF_040318885.1 of Mesorhizobium sp. M0998. Lineage (NCBI taxonomy): Bacteria > Pseudomonadati > Pseudomonadota > Alphaproteobacteria > Hyphomicrobiales > Phyllobacteriaceae > Mesorhizobium > Mesorhizobium sp. M0998. Next base: position 158,575 of record NZ_JAMYND010000009.1, on the reverse strand, counting down.
CCGTGTGCATGGCGACGACGCCATTGGTGGGCCCAGAGATCGAGGATGTAGTGCAGCAAGATATTGGCGAGGAGCGGACTGATGCCCGCCCCTTGCGGTACCCCTGTCCGTCTCTTGCTTCTCGCCGCTCTCAAGGACGCCAGCCCGCAACCACAGCCCAATGTGCCGTAGGATACGAGGATCAGCGATCCTGTGCGCCACCATCCGCAGCAGCCACTCGTGGTCGACCGAGTCGAAGAAGCTGCGGCATCGAGCACCCAGTTCACACGCTGGCTCATGATGCCCGTATGCAGGTCATCAAGCGCCACGGTGGGGCTCCGCCCAGGCCGGAAGCAGTAGGAAAATCCCGGGAAGTCGGGCTCGTAGACAGCACTCAGCACCTCGGCCACCGCGCTTTGGACGATCTTGTCTTCCAGCACCGGCACCCCGAGAGGCCGTTTACCGCCAGCGGCTTTGGGAATATAGACCCGCCGCACCGGTGCCGGTAGCGTCCGGTGCTGACTCGTTTGCAGAGATTGCGGAGGTTATCCTCCAACCCCTCTTCTTATCTCGCCTCTGTCACCCATCGACCCCAGCACTCGCCTGCCGCTTCTGTCGCCGACCGGCAGGCGCTGCATCAACGAGGGGAAAGGAGCCGATGACGAAGGCGATTGGAGCACTCCCTGGACACGATCGCATCTCTCGGTCTGGAGCAGCTCGTGTCTCCCAACGAACGCGGAGACGAACAGGCGTCCATAGTGAATGGTTATATTTGGCCCAGAGCCTTACTGCACATTTCCTGGGGCATTATTTGCGGGGATAAGCAGCGAACTGTAAGCCGAGCGCTGTTTAGCCATTCTCGACCCAAACGGTTCGCCAACTGCTCCAGGATACATTCGTTCATGAATCTGGCGCGCCAGGGAAATGGCGCGCTCATAATCATCGTCCAAGTGGACGCGCAACTCTGAAGAATCAGCCTCTGTCACTGCGGTTCTTGATCCAATGGCGATCGAGCGATTGCCCGTCAGCTCGATAAACCGCATTGCGAAATCAATGTCGCTCAAAATGCATATACCAGGCCCGTCGATGTCGTCCGTACAGATCGCGGTGATACCGTTTTCATCAAGAAGAGACCGGAGGTGGTCGCGTTCTTGAAGGCTGGCGCACGATAACACCGCCGCGTCGCGAGAAACTGTCACGGAACGGGTGTTCCCATGGCCTGCTACAATTGTGCCGGTGACGGCTCCTTCGCCGGTGAGCGATTTGCAAAAAATGGTGACCCCGTGTTTTTCGGCGTAATCCACCGCCCCGTGGTGCAGTACCTTTGCGCCATGTCGCGACATCTGTGCGATTGTCCCATACGCAATCTCCGGAATCAGCTGTGCCTCCGGGAGGAGATGAGGGTCCGCCGTATAGACGCCCGGAACATCCGAATATATTTCGCAAGCGTGCTCTCCCAACATGGACGCGATTACGATCGATGTCAGATCAGAGCTGTTTCTGCCGAGCATCGTTAACCTGCCGGACTGATCAATTGCCTGTCCGCCAGCGGCAATGACAACGTCATGTTCCTGAAATGCTGCAGCAATTGGCTTAGGATCTACGCTGTGTATTGAAGCGCGACCGAAGTCTGAATTCGTACGTATTCCAAGGGAATAGGCGTTCAAAGACATTACCGGAATCCTTAGCCGACTCACGGCTGCCTCCAACAGGCAGGCACTGAGCATCTCTCCGGTTGCAAGTGCCGCATCGAGGCTCGACGGTGATGCATGCTTGTTGACGTCGAGCATGACTGTCTTCAGGTTTCCGGTTGTTCCCGACATCGCGCTGACCACTGCAACGATTTTGTTTTCGCCTGCCGCCAGTCGGTCGGCTATGTGCCCAGCAACTCGGCCGTAGTCTTCAGGATGCAGAAAAGAAGAACCTCCAAATTTCAGAACGGTCGCGTTCATGTTCCACCAATCAGGTTGTTGGCAATTGAAAGTTGTGCGATGAGAAGTGCGTTAAGCGCAGCCCCAACCTGAAGATTGTCTGCGACCACCCAGATCCAGAGCCCGCACGGATCCCCTGGATTTAGTCTAACCCGCCCGACGTGAACTTCCGCTGGATCTTCCAGAAAGCGCGGCATGGGATATCCCTCGCGAATTCCGTCTGCGTAGAGCCGAACACCTGGCTCTTTCGCGAGTAAGTCATGAACCTGTTCGAGGCGAACCGGCTCTTCGAACTCAAGGTAAACCGCCTCGGAGTGCCCGTTCATCACGGGAACTCGAACGCAAGTGGAGGTCAACCGGAGATCAGGCACGCCCAAGATTTTTCTAGACTCTTGAACCAGCTTATGCTCTTCGACCGTTACGCCTTCCGGGCTTATCTCGCCAACTTGGGGAATCGCATTGAACGCAAGTGGGAAAGGGAAACGCTCCGCGCTTGGTCCCGCACGCCCGTCCAGCGCGCTTCTGGTCCCGTTCAATAGCTCGTCAATCCCTACCAGGCCGCCCCCTGAGGCGGCCTGGTAGGTGGCTAATATGATCTGATGAACGTCAAATGCCTTGACCAGCGGTCTCAGAGCTCTGACCAGCTGGATAGTGGAGCAATTTGGGTTTGCCACTATACCCGAGCGCGGGCGAACGGCGAGTGCACTCGGGTTAACTTGCGGTACGACAAGTGGTACATCAGGGTCCATTCGAAAGGCGTTCGAGTTGTCAATCACCAGGGCGCCTTGGGCTGCGAACCGAGGCCCAAATGCAGCGCTTACTGCGCCGCCTGCCGAAAAGAATACGATGTCGGATTTGATATCGTCCACCTCTCGGAGTGGCTCTACGATGCAGACTTCCTCTCGAAAGTTCGACTGGCGACCGCTCGAATTGCCGGACGCTATCAGCCGCAACCGAGAGACCGGAATTCGGCTTGATTCCAGCAGCCTTATTAATTCAGCTCCGACGGCCCCAGTGGCCCCAATGATTGAAATATCAAAGGCTTTCATGATATCCCTCATTCGGGAGTCGCGATGACAGTGTTCCGTCGCGGGAGTTGGTGCAAGAGAAGCGGTAACTCTGCCGCGTCTTGGAGTACGTAGTCCACGCCGAGCGAAAGCAATTCCTCTTTTGTTTCGGCTGCCTGTTCTCGGGTGACGCCAAGATTGCCGCCTACTATGACTGGGCATGAGATCAGAAGATCCCTCTTCGCGTCTCGGATGGATTTTAAGTCCTCATAAGCATGGCCATTTAAACTGCCTATAACTATAGCATCGGCGTACGGATGCGACTGAAATGCGGCCACGAACTCGTTGACCGGTGTGCATGCACCGAGGTTGATCACACTGAATCCAGCGAGGCTAAGTTCGTATTCGATCAGCTTGTTCGCAACCACATGAGCATCACTTTCGGCAACCCCAAGAATTATGAACCGACCTCCAGAGGACTGTTCGACGGCAGGTCGCGGATTAGCGGACATGTTCACTGCTTCCTCCTTTTGAGATCGCGTCAGGTTCCCGACTGGGGATGTCCGTGCACAAACTAGGCGGGCATGAAATTCTCAGAAACTACCAGGACCGGTAGGCGGCAGTGTTGGGTGCGCTGGCCGTGCCTCTCGGTGAGAAAGCATCCATTACACCAGTGCTGTATGCCTGCCACGCGCGACCGTGTGGGTAAAAACGGGCGCGGTCGCGGGGATGTGAGCGGGAGCGTCAACTACCAGATGCCGTTGTATCGATGCTTGCCCGTGGCGGCTTGACAGGGGAAGCCCTCGAACCCTCCACCTAGAACGGTTCCTGATTTGACGGAATCGAAGGGGATTCCGGATCAGTCGGTTTTGTGATTCAAGATCGAAAGCTTCAACGGGCGGATGCGGGACGAGTTGCTGAGTTCGGCCTCGACCATGCCCGAACAACCATCGCCGAATGGGCAGACGACTAGACGACTACAACCGATCGCGCCCACATTCGGCGCTCGGATACATCACGCCTGCGGCCTATGCCGCCAATCTCACCGCAACGGACGATCGGCTGCGCAACCCCGACCAGCTCCGCCGATCACCCGTTGCTCAACCCGCGCCATACGGCGTAAAACCCGCCGAGGCTCTAACTGCAGCCGGATGAAAATTCAGTGGCAGGTCATCCCGAACCTGCCGGTCAAAACTCGGCAAGGTCGTGAAACAGATTGAGACGCCTCGCTCTCCTACCCCATCATGCGGCGGACGAGCGCCGACCGCGAAGAGAAGTGAGTGACCTGCGGGATGGTCCAAGTGCAGGAGTGGCTCGATCTAACGATCCCAATCAGAGAGGACTCTTATGTTAAGCGGAAACCACTAGGTTCGGAGCCAAAGACCACTTTCAATGAGTTCGTGTCGGAAATGGTCGAGGCTGATCGCGTCTATGGGGTCAGCTAACGTGAAAGGTAACGATTTCGCTGGAGGGCAAGCGCATTTGGTCGCCAACCCTCGCGGCATGGTTGGGCCCGGACTGATGGGCGGCTGTCCGGCTTGCCCGAGATAAAGTCCTCATGGCGGACAGTCGCCATCTGAACTAACTGATCGCGCAGCGACGCTTCCTGTTAGCAGCCGTTCGTCCTGCCTCCGAGTTGCTGGAGATCAGCAACCAGATCAGGTGATTTGCGACAATCGCGTCAGTTCCTGATTGTGAGGGAAGTCTTTGAGAGCAGTTTGGATTAGGGTGCCCTGAGTTCCATCAAATCGCCGGCTTGCCACAATCGTCCGGAGCGCCGCAAACCAGGTCGCACGCCCGGTCATCGACGGCCTCGATGTGACGAACGTGGGTGGCCGCGCCACCAATGACGCGGCGGGAGCGAAAGCGCATGTCGTTGCCGTCCTGCCACCATCCGACGTCCTCCTTTGGCAACTGCCGCCATTTTGCCGCCCCGGCAGCGGGCGTTGAAGCGACAACTCCCCTATCCGACATTGTCGAACATCCGACAGGGTGGCAAATCCGCTAATTCCTTGTTCTAATGAAATTTCTGTCTCTGGCAAGGTCCATGCAGGCGGGTCTCCGAACGCACTAGCGAGATGTCGACCTGTGATTAAGCTCCCGAATGCCGTCTGCCGCAGTGAAGACTGTGCTCTCGCGTGAGGCCGAGCCGGTGGAAGGCTTTCGCATCATCGTCGAGGCGGCTGGCCGCACGGGCGTCAAATACCCCCATTCACCTTCGACAACCGGACTCGCAGAAAAATGCGCCTGCGGCGAGTCCTTCGGCTAAACACGATGACGAGAGGGATCTGCTCCATGTGGGACTACAGCGACAAGGGCATGCTGGAGACCGTCAATGCGGCCGGCGAGGTCGGTGCGATCGCCTGCGGCGACGGTCTCAAATTCATGATGAGCATCGACCCTAAGAGCGAGACGATCACTGCCGCTGAGTTCCAGACCTTCGGCTGCGGCTCGGCGATCACCGTCTACTCGGCGTTTGCCGAATTCATCGCCGGCAAGACTGTCGATGAAGCCCTTCAGATTGCTAATCGGGACATAGCGGGCTTCCTCGGCGCTCTACCCCCGCAAAAGTTGCACTCCTCGGTCGACCGCCTCCTGCTGGAGCGTGGCTTGGGACTGATGAGCGAATCCTTCCGTGCTGTGAAGCAGGCCTTTAGGGAGACACCAGGGTTGTCACGCCTCGTACTGGTTAAGGCCTTATCCGCATGAGCTACGCTATGGAGGCGCTTTACGTTATGAAAGGCGCAGAGCACGTGGAGTTCGGGCGAGTGGGTTTTCGGTGCCGAACCCGCCGCTGTCAGCGGATGCATGGCCACTTATACGTGTAGCGTGTCTGGAAGATCCCGCCGATCCAGATACGGGCTTTGTTGCCGATTTCCTCGATGTCGAGGCTGCTTTCGGACCGCTTTGGCAGCGTCTCGACCATCATTGTCTGCGATCTGGATTTGGGACCAGCCCAAGCCGGTTCTTCCTCAATTTGAGTCAGTAAAAGTTTTACGAGAGACCTCAATGCTGGCACGAGGGTAGACACGATGCAACCCTCTCCGGGCAGGAAACTCTGAACTGCCCGACGAGGCAGCCCTAGCCGAGGATGCGGATTCGGCCGCGCAAAGGCTCGGTTCTGTCGTGACGATCAATACGACTCCTCAACTCCTTGCCGGTTAGCCAAATAAGCCAATCGTCGTCCGCGATGTCCTCTTCCACCAGCCTTAATATCGACCCGCCAGGTTCATGATGCGGACGACCCCCTTATCCAATAACCAGCGAGGTACAAGCGAACATAGGAAGTCAGGATTCCACAAGGCAAAAGCAACGCCGAATGCCATTCCCGCCACGATCCTTGGCATACCCTGTCCTCTATAATCTTCGCGCACCCAAAAATCACCATGGTAGGATACCTTACAGATTATCTTCTTTGCGCTCGGCGCTGTGCATTTACAACTATCGTCGCGATTGGCGTGTATGGTCGGTTCATCAAAACGCCTTCAGAGATTGAAGATGCTCTGCCAGATTGCTTGATGAAAGATCATACAGTCGAATAGCCTCTAAAACCTCGACGTCGTTATTTTTGCCGACACCTTTAATCCAAAATCCCTCACCTGGGTTAATTCGCGAGCGATCTGGCCGGAAATTTGGATAGGTCGGGCTCTTTGTTGGAGTGGCCCGTGTGATTGAGACATACTCACGGAAATCGAATCCTATCGAAATCTTGACGCCTTTTTGGGTAGCATCACCATCATATACTTGAAGTAAGCGTGAGATTTTCAGTGGATCAGTTACGGTTTTCATTGATGCGCCTTTGTCCTGTCGCGCCGAGATGCATGAGCGGTACGTGATATTGCACCAGTAACAAGGGTCGAGATCCTACCTACCCTGGTGGGTTGCAAGAAGCCTAATTGGGGCGCATGGGAGGATGGATGCAGCCCAATTAAGCTCCCTGCAACAAGCCATCCTGATGTCATTCTCATCGACGAAACCACCGAAGCCCCCGGTCCAAGATCGCTGGCGCAGTTGTGCGGCTGATCTTCGAGATGTAGCAGTAGGGCATCGGTTTGTGCTCGGTAAGCAAAAATTGACCGTCGCGCTCGAGATCAGCGACAGTGTCTACGGGACACGGCAAGGTCAACTTGGAGGCACACTGGGGAGCTCCGCCCTCATAACGATATTCGACGCAAACGGTTGGAGTTATGCAAATGGTTGGAGGTATAATGGGCGGGCTCGGTGGCTTGGTTGGTGGCAACAGCAGGGTGTACGGGATTGTCGCCGATCCCATCGCGCAAGTCCGCGCACCTGAGGCGATGAACGAAATCATCGCGGCGCGCAAAAGCCACGCCGTGTTCGTCCCCTTCCATGTCCATGCAGATGACCTGCCTGTCTTTGTTGCCGGCCTTAAGGCATTGCAGAATCTTCCCGGCTTCACGCTTACGGTGCCCCACAAGGAAGCCGGACGCTTCCAGTGTGATCGCGTTGGACCGATGGCAACGATAACTGGATCAGTTAATGTTGTTCGAAAAGGCTCCGACGGTGCGTGGGAGGGCGAAACCTACGATGGCTTCGGTTTCGTGTCCGGATTGAAATCCCAAGCTATTGATCCTGCCGGCGCCTGCATCTATGTTCAAGGGGCCGGCGGGGCCGCCAAAGCGATTGTGGCGGCACTCGCAGAGGCTGGCGCCGCGCGCATCGCCGTGGCGAACCGCTCGCTGCTTAGGGCCACGACGCTGATCGATCGCTTGGAAACAGCATATCCTGGTCGTTGCGTGATTGCTGGGCCTTCCGATTTGGTTGCGGCAGACATCGTCATCAACACAACATCCGTTGGGCTGAACGTGAACGATCCTTTGCCGATCGACGCTTCGGTACTCCACTCAAGGCAGATTGTTGCCGAGGTGATTATGCGCCCCGATACCACAGCACTCCTCGATGAGGCACAGGCACGCGGCTGCCGCATTCATCAAGGCATCCACATGCTCAATGGCCAAATCCATGAGATCGCCAACTTTCTTGGGATCTAATCCCCGCTCACGGATGGAGTGGTTGATGACATGGCGCACGATCTCAGCCTCGAAGGCGCATGGCGCTTGTAGCATTTGCCGATCACGAAGCCCGAGGCGATATCGAGGGCTCCTAACAAGGAAGTAGTGCCGTGACGGAGATAGCTATGGGTCCGGCGCTCGGGAATGCCGGGCATCATCGGCGAGACGGGCTGTTCGCGTCGAGGGCCTGGATCTGGCTCTTCTCATCGACGCTGAGAACCAGCGCCCTGTGGGACGGTGACGGGCAAAGGCCGACGATATCGCGGACTTGTCGACTAGCAGCGGATCGCTGGAAAGGTTGAACGTCTGCGAGCGATGCGGTTGTAGGCCGAACGCGAATCGTGCGCGCCCTGCCAGAGCGCGCTTCATCCAGCAGGCCGTCAACGCGCTCCTTCAAAAAGCGCCGCCGCTATTTGCCGATGTTATGCTCATGAACACCGAGCTCGGCCGCCACGGACTTGCTGGGAAGGCCATCTCCGCACCGCAGAATGATCCGGCATCGTTCAGACATCGACCGCGCCACACGACGCCGGCGAACCTGACGCCCGAGATATGCCCGCTCATCCGCACTCAACACCAGCAGCGAAATCGGCCGCCCCGTCGCATTGGCCATCGTCTCGCTCCTTATTCAGTCGCGAACACGACCCCTAATGAGATGAACCAGTTTCAGATGACTAGGTTATTGCACTACAAGAAACAGTGGGTTGCTGACCTGTCGATTACATGGCTCTCTCCAAAGCAGCACACAAGAATCCATGGAGTGTGACGCATGACGGTGCAGACGGTGACGGGGCCGATCCCGGTCGAGCGCTTGGGCCGCACACTGATGCACGAGCATCTGTTCATCGCCTTTCCTGGCGCATGGTTTGATCCGCTCGCGAAATTCGACCGTGCGGAATTCATCGAGAAGGCGGTCCGGCGTTTGGTGCAACTGCGCACTGAGCATGGTGTGCGCACCTTCGTCGACCCCTGTCCGATCGAACTCGGTCGCGACGTCATGATGATGAAGGAGGTTTCAGAGAAATCCGGCATGCACACGGTCTGCACCACGGGATTTTATCACGAGGAAATGGGGCTGCCGTTCTACTGGCGTGCCCGGACCGTCGATGAGATCGCAGAGCTGTACGTCCGCGAAATCACGCACGGCATCGCCGACACCGGTGTGAAGGCCGGCGCCATCAAGGTCTCGACGGGCACGCCGGTTGTCACCGCGCATGAGAAGAAGTTCCTCGCCGCCGCCTGCATCGCACAGAAGGTGACCGGGGTGCCAATCATCACCCACACCGAGGACGGCTGCGCAGGCCCTGAACAGCAGCAGCTGTTCGCGGCCGGCGGCGTTGCCCCCCATCGCTGCCTGATCGGCCATAGTTGCTGCAACCTAGATACTGCCTATCATCGCCGCATCATAGATGCTGGCTCTTACATCGGATTCGATCAGATCGGGATGTCCCACCGGCCGGACAACGTCCGCGCGGACAATTTGGCGAAGCTCGTGCGCGACGGCTTTCGTGCGCAGGTCATGATTAGCATGGACCGCTTCTGCGGCAGACTCGGCAAGTTTAGTCGCCAGCTCACTGCCGATGAGATCACCAAGATCGAAAACCTGAAGTCGCAGGGACTCTACCAAGCCCACACCTACATGTTCACGGACTTCGTCCCAATGCTGTACGCCCGCGGTGTCACTCAGGCGGATATCCTCTCAATCCTGGAGGATAACCCGCGACGGTTCTTTGCCGGCGAGATTCTGCCCGAAGGGGCAACCCGCTAACTGGGCCGCAGACTAGTAGCACTATTTTGGCAGTTTAGGTTTGAGGGCGTCTGCGAGCAGCTTCTCACAGTGAGGACATCGCGGGGTCGCGGCCGCGTGAAGAGGTCGAGAATGGCTTGTCTAACAGCTGGCATGCTCGGTTGTGGCGGTGTCGCGTAGCCCCGTCCACATCGAATGGTCGGGCCAGAACCGTTCGATCCCCGTTCAAGATGACCGATCACGCGGTCGTTTCTTACCTCGAAAAACAAGGCGGAGATCGACGCCTTGCTCGCCGCTCCAGATCGTCGGACGGAGCAGGGTCGGCGCGACTACGCCCTGCTGCTGTTCCTCTACAACACTGGTGCGAGAGGGTCAGAGGCGGTCGACGTCAAGGTGGCGGACCTGGACCTGAACCCCCAGCGTCAAAATCCATGGCAAGGGCGGCAGGCAGCGATACTGCCCATTGTGGACCGCCACCGTCGTCGAGTTACGGGCACTCGTTGGTGACGGAGCCCCTTCTCGATCCGTCTTCCTCAATCGCTGCGGCCAACCCATCACTCGCGTCGGGATCCACACCGCCGTCGAGCGTTATGGCCTGAAGGTCGTCGCCAAAATGCCGTCGTTGGCGACAAAGCGCGTAAGCCCCCACTCCATCCGCCACACCCGGCGACCCATCTCCTGCGCGCCGGCGTCGACATCAACACAGTCCGCGGATGGCTAGGGCACGTCTCGCTGGACACCACGAACGTCCATCCAGAGGTCGAGTCGAGACCAAGGCTAAGGCGCTTGAAAAATGCGAGGCGCCGAGTCTCGGCAAGATCCAAAGCGATGGCGTGATCAACCGGCGCTGATGTCCTTCGGTCCCTGTAACCCGCTTTGTTAGGTGGGGCTCGGCGTCCTCACCGGCCTACCGCCTCTGGCCCGAGGCGGCCGACGCCACATCTCTACCGAAGCCACATTACGCACCAGCTCTTCCCGAGGGTAACCTGCGTCCTATCCGGGCTTGCGCCCAAGTTCGAGTGATGCGTGGAGCTAGCCGGCACCGGCCGGCCGATCGCCTGCACCTCCTCGATATACCGCGTTGTGATCGTGCGCTGCGCTGACGACTTCGTCATGGCTTTGAGAAGAAAGCCGATGCAGAGGAGATACTGTTGGGCTTCAAGGCGCGGCTGGCCGGCTTTGGCCTGACATTCCACGACGACAAGACGCGGTTGATCGAGTTTGGGCGGTTGGCCGCCCTCTCACGACAGCGCCGTGGCGAGCGGCGACTCGAGACCTTCGCCTTTCTGGGTGTCACCCACTACTGCGGAGTGACCCGGGATGGCCGGTTCGTTGTGAAGCACATGACGGAAGGCAAACGCCTGACGCGCAACTGACAGCGCTGCGCCTGCCTGGCGGCTCATGCACGCGCCAAGGGCTGCGCAGCACAGGTGGTACGCCGCCGTTCTGCGTGGACACTTCGGCTACTACGGCAGGCCCCGATGGAATCCGATGAGCGCTGTGTACGACGATCAGCACCCTGCTGGGTCGAGCGCTTCGGGCGTTTCTAGGCGGAGCCAACGGCCATGGCTGAGCGGCGGTAGGGCGATGGCCTTGGCGAGCGAGGCGATGATGTCGGCGAGCGTGGAGAAGTAGACGCTCTTTGCGGCCTTCACGGCCTCGACGGCGAGCGCGGTCGCCAAGTGGCTTTTGCCAGTGCCGGGCGGGCCGAGAAGATGGACTACCTCGGCGCGCTCGATGAACTTCAGTTCGGCCAGCGCCATGATGCGGTTTTTATCGAGCGATGGCTGGAAAGCGAAGTCGAAGCCGGCGAGTGTCTTGACGGTGGTCAGGCGCGCCATCATCAGAGCAGCCTTGATGCGCCGACTTTCGAGTAGAGTTAGTTCTTCGACCAGAAGTTGGTCGAAGACCTAGATGCCGTCGATCTCGCCCTGCTCAATGCGCCGCAGGGTCGCGTGAAGTGCTTCGAGCGCCCGCGGCATGCGCAGCCCGACCAGGCTCTTCCTGATGCTGTCGATCGTGGATGCGTGCATGGTCATGGCCGGCTCCCCGCGACGGCCAGTCGCTCGGCGACGGCCTGATAGAAGTCGAGCGAGCGCCGGGCGACATGGTCGCCGAGACGGCCGACGATAATATCCGGGGCGCTCTTCCTCGCCGCATGGCGAGCTGCCCCCTGACGATGAGCCGGATCGGTCCGATGTTGGCGGCGCCCCTCGAGCATAGGATGGCTGGCAACCAGCCTGCCTTCGTCCAGGATGCGGATGCACTCGGCAAGCTGATGAACCTCGACAAGGCGCCGGGTGCGATCGGGAACGCTATATTAGTTGCCGCCGGTCGAGACGAGACCATCATGGCTGACGCGACGGTCCAGCTTGAGAAGCGCGTCGAAGGGAACTGCCGGGAGAGATTGAAGTTCCGGCTGCTCGGCCGCAAAGGCTTCGCTGACGATGCGTTGCGTGGTGCCGTGCAGGCGAGCATTGGCGACGGTGTGGAGCCAATCTTGCAATTGCTCGTTCAGGTCGTCGAGATTGCGGAAGCTGCGGGCCAGGAAGAAGTCCTCGCGGATATAGCGGAATGGTCGCTCGACTTTGCCCTTGGTTTTGGCGCGACACGGCCGGCAGGCTCTGGGCTGGAAGCCAAAGTGCTTGGCCAGCGCCAGCAGCGAACGATTGTAGATGTAGGCCTTCGTTATCTTCGCCGCTAAGCGCCGTCTTCATCCTGTCGTAGAGGATCTCGATCGGCACTCCTCCAACGGCGTCGAAAGCCTGCATATGACAGCGCAGCAGCGTCTGCAGGTCCTGGTGCATGACGTAGCGGGCGAAGATGTAACGCGAGTGGCCAAGCACAGCGAGAACAGCCAGACAATGCGCATCACGCCCGGCGCGTCGGTGAACTCGGTGACGAAGCGCGCGAAGTCGACCTGTGCTCGATATCCGGCCGGAGTCTCGAAACGCACCTCGAAGGGACGCACCTGCTCCTGCGGCCGGACCGCGGCCACGAAGCGCTTCACGGCGGTGTACGCGCCATCATAGCCGCGCTCACGAATCTCGCGCGTTAGGCGCACGGCGCTCAGATCGGGAAAGGTCGAGACCCGTTCGCGCAGATAGTCGACAAACGGCGAGATCTTGTTTGGCCGCCCCGCCTGCCGCGGGCCATAGGCGGGAGTTCGAGCCCGCGCTCGATGTATTTGCGGACGGTCTTGGGATCGCGCCCCGTTCGCCGGGTGATCGCAGTCACGCACAGGCCCTGACGGTGTAGTCCAATATCATCAGAAGTTCTCCAAGTTGGACCACCAGCGCCGCTCCCGTCCCGCAAAGGTCGGGACGGACTATCGACACCCGGGGCGAAAGCCGCCAGTTCCGGGACGCGTCGCCCGCCGCCCTCAGCCGGCGGCTCGCCAGAGCCGTTCTTCGGCTTGATGCTCTTCATCAACACCCAGGCCTCGATCAATGTGCCATCGACCGAGAAGTGATCGGTCGACAGAAGCCTCTTCACCTTGGGCTGGGCCAGCACCGCCGCCAGGAACTTCGCCGCGATGTCGCCCTCAAGCAGCCGGTCGCGGTTCTTGGAGAACACCGAGTGGTCCCACGCCGCGTCGTCGACGCCGATCCCGACGAACCAGCGGAACAGAAGATCGTATTCCAGCCGCTCCATCAAAAGCCGCTCCGAGCGGATCGAGTAGAATGCCTGCAGCAACATCGCCCGCAGCAGTTTCTCCGGGGGGATCGATGGCCGTCTGATCGGCGAATACAGCGCCGCGAACTCTCGCGCCAGCGCTGACAGCGCCTCGTTCACAATCAGCCGGATTGCGCGCAACGGATGATCGCGTCGCACCCGCGCTTCAAGATCCACGTAGCTGAACAGTTCGCCCGTCAGTTCGTCCCCGCCTCGCATGCATCGGTCTCCGAATCCCTTCGCAGACAATGAATCATCGTTGCAGACTGTGGCGAGTTCCTTTTTCAACAGATGGGGTGATTGGGGTCTCGCCCGAGCCAAATTGAGGGCGGCTGCTCCTGTCGAGATGTGAGAACGTGGTCGATGTAGATCGCCACAAACATCAGGAGGAGCAGCCATGAAGTATTTTGCCGGACTTGACGTGTCTTTGGAAGAGACCGCGATCTGTGTCGTCGACGAGAGCGGCCGGATCGTGAAGGAAGGGCGGGCGGCGAGTGAGCCGAGGGCGCTTTATGAAGCCTTGCGGAAAATCGATCTGCCGCTGGAGCGCATCGGGCTCGAAGCCTGTTCGCTGACAGCCTGGCTTTATGACGGTATTCGCGCCGAAGGATTGCCGGCGATCTGCATCGAGACCCGGCAGGCCAACGCGGCGATGAAAACGATGCCGAACAAAACCGATCGCAACGACGCCCGCGCCTTGGCGCAGATCATGCGCACCGGCTGGTATCGGCAGGTGCATGTGAAGAGCCAGCAGTGTCGGCTCTGGCGATCCCTCCTCGTTGCGCGACGCACGGTCCTCAATGAAATGCGGACGATCGAAAATGTCGTCAGGGCGATTCTGCGGGAGGCCGGCATCAAGCTCGGCACTCCAGGCCGCGCAGCTTTCGCCCATCGCGTGCGCGAACTGATTGGCGCAGATACGGTCATCATGGCGCTTGTCGAGCCGCTTCTGGCGATCGTGGCAACGATGTTGCGCGAGTTCGGGCGACTGACAAAGCAGGTCTTCAATATCGCCCGCAAGGAGTAAGTCTGCCGGCGCCTCATGTCCGTGCCCGGTGTGGGACCCATCACCGCGCTCGCCTTTCGTGCCACGGTCGATCAGCCGGACCGCTTTCGCCGATCGAGGGATGTCGGAGCGCATTTGGGTCTGACCCCGGCACGCTATCAATCTGGCGAGACGGACATTTAGGGCAAGGTAAGCCGATGCGGTGACGAGCTCGCCCGCACGGCCCTCTATGAGGCGGCTCATTCGCTGCTTGTGCTCAGCAAGAAATGGTCGAGCCTCAGAGCGTGGGGTATGAACGTCGCCAAGCGGCGCGGTATGGCCCGAGCCCGAGTTGCTGTTGCTCGCAAGCTCGCTGTCATCCTGCATCGCATGTGGAGCGATGCGACAGAATTCCGCTTCGGCAAGGCACACGGCCCCGTATCGGCATGAAATACGGGATAACGGACCAACGAAGGAGGAGTTGATTCCGCCCGAAGGAGCGTGATCCGGATCGTTCCCGTGGGGACGATGGGCAAGGCGATCTCGTTAGCAGGCACGATCCTGGGACGAACTCTCCCAAGGTCGTTCAACAGATTGAGAGGGCTCGTGCCAACTCGTAGATCGTGACGATCGTCGGATTTCTGCGGCCTTTCTCCAAACCGCTTATATACTGCTGACCGAAGCCCGAAATCTCGGCAAGCTGCTCCGGCGTCAGATGGTTCTTTTGCCTAAACCTCTGCACATTTCGTCCGACCAACTGGCGCATGTCCATCCGCCAAGTCAGCGCATTAGGCATCTTGACTTTATCAACTACGTTTCAATCCGCCCGCGCAGCAGAGCGTAACGTCACCGTCTGGGAGAAAACATTCCGATACTGCCGTCCGTCAACGCATGTCAGCGCTCCGATGACTGCTGCCGTGGTTCGACGATTTTCTGATAGACGCTTCCACCCCTGCTGCCACCCCTGCTGCTCAGAGGCCGCGAGCGAACTAGCGCTTCGGCGGGGATTATCTCGATGATATCGAGATGGACCTCGCCCAGGACTATAAACCGAATCGAGGCAATATCTGTGTCGACCACTTCACGAATCAAAGCCAGATACTTGTGTCCGACTAGACGGGTATTCATGTATGCGCCATCATCGAGAACATGGACCACGAAAACCCTTGAGCGCAGCGCTTGCAAGCAGTGTAGATCCTGCCCCTTCATTCCTACAAGCGTCGTGAAAATCCGGATGCCAGGCCTCTGGCGTAAGGGCGCTCGACCATTTCGGTGCAATCCGGATTGAGCCAAGGCTCGGAGTACCCGGCGAAACTAATGTCGACGGAAGTTGGTACGCGCGCCAGACATCGCTTGAAAACTTCAAGACGAAGATGCTTCACATGAGAGACCGCTCTTTGCCGATGGGCGAACTTGTCGTGCGGACAATAAGAACATCCGACGATGCAGCCGGTGGTCGTCGTTATTTCCAAAACCCTGCCGCCCGGGATGGCAGAGTCCAGTTCCTGTAAGATCATCGGATTGCCTCTACTTTTCTGGCTCTCTTGAACAATCATGAATTTTCAAATAACAAGGTGACTTGTTTATTCCGGCGGAACGTTGTTTCTCCCGCAAGCATTATTGAATAATGTCTCTTATGATATCTGTATAGCAACCAGGATCTAATATTACACGATAATACGTTCAGCGAATTTTCGATTTACTCAGCAAATATCCATCGATCAAAATTTTCCAAATGAACTCAGTCAGCTTCGCGTTGGGCGGCAATCAACCGCCGGCTCCCTCGGTTTGCTGGGCGGCCCTCGAACCAGCTTTGGGCGCATCGCCGGCACGGCAGGACAGCGAAATCGTAATCTGTCGAGCGTCAGCCGTTGCGGAAGGTGTAGCTTTACCGTTGATGGCCGGCCCGCCGCCGAGATGCGCGCAGAGCACCTCGATCCCTCTGAAAGAAGCCTTTCTGGACGAGGTCGATCATTTCTTGCATGGATTTGCCCTCGTAGACGGGATCGGTAATTATACCCTCGAGCCGCGCACACAGGCGATGGCCTGCTTCGTTGCCTTGGACGGAAGGCCGTAACAGGGAGACGCGTACCCCTCGAGCAGCACCACGTCATCCTCGACGGTTTCCATGCCAAGCTTGACGAGCTTCGCAGTGTCCCGGGCAATGTTTAGCACCTGCGCCTTGGTTTGGGCGGGGCTGGCGGAGGCATCGACACCGAGCGCTGTCGACCGTCCTCGGCGAACCAAACGAGCATGCCGGCATGCGTCGAGCCCGTGACCGTGCAAACGACGATGTAGTCGAAGCCAAACCCAAGCTGTTTCTCCTGGGCGCGCACCTCCTAAGCGAACCCGACGTACCCACGCCCGCCATATTTGCGAACTGAGGCCCCGGCCGGTATCGCGTAGGGCCTGCCGCCCCTTGACTTGACTTCATCGAGCGCCTGTTCCCAACTGCGGCGGATGCCGATATCGAAGCCCTTGTCGACAAGGCGCACTTCTGCTCCATGATGCGGCTCAAGTGAATGTTGCCGACCCGGACGTAGACGGCATCCTCATGCGGAACCCGGCTCTCCTGAACCAGGAGGCATTTCATGCCGACCCTGGCGGCGACCGCGGCGACCATCCGGGTGTGGTTGGACTGCACGCCGCCAATGGAGACCAGCGTATCGCATTTGATGCGATCGCGTCGGGGATGATGTGTTCGAGCTTCCGGAGCTTGTTTCCGCCAAACACGAGACCGGAGTTGCAGTCCTCCCCGTTGGCTTAGATTTCCACCTTTTCCCTAGATGCTCGCCGAGGCGGTCGAGCTTCTCGATGGGCGTTGGTCCAAAGGTGAGCTGATAGCGTTCGAATTTTTTCCAGCATGTTCTCTCCGGCAACACGTGATGGAGCTGAATTAGCCATTCACGATTGATTCTAGAGGCGTCTTTGATTTGACGTCATCTTGCATACGGCGCCAGAAGAGCTCCCATTGCTATTTCCAGCGCCTCGTTCTCATTGAGAGTTGCAACCGCACGCCGGCGTGCGAGAGACTACCCCAATGCGTATGGCATTCAAGAACTGCATCTCTTGGATTGACTACAATGACCGGATTGCGGTCACCACGGACCTCTCAAGCACAGTATCCTTCTAATATCTGCCCAATGTTTATGGTTGGTCCAAAGTGGCGCCAGCTTGAGCACTGACCTTGTCATGGCGCCTCAAGGCAGCAGCAGCGATATGGCCAACATTTGATCGCGCTGGAGCAAATCTGCGGATTCATTCGTCACCTCATCAAGGCCTGGCGGCTCGGATCCAACTTCCTTGCAACTGTAGAAATGCAAAGCCCTTTGGCCAGCTCGGCTAACGCAGCCAGACCGCCAGATCAGAAAGAGCACGCTTGCGAAATAGGCCAACTGAAGGAGCAACGAACAAGCCAGCGTCGTGACGACTACTGTGCGGATGGAATGAGAAGCGAAGTAGACAATCAGAGCGTTGCTGCACAGCACCAGCCCCAGGACGCGACAAAAGATTTTTAAGGGCAACGCCGTTCTCCTGGTTTTGTCTCCTCAGATCATGCTGCGACCTGGTCGGCCGCAACATGGGTCTGGCAGTTCTTCGGGCAGACGCGGCCGCAGGCTCCGCAGCCAATGCAGCGGCCGGCATGGTCGACGACCATGATCATGCGATTGAGCTCGCCATCGAAGTCGTCGTCGTCCTCGCCGTCGCAGGCGCCGAGGATTTCACCCGCGTTATCGACGCTGTAGGGGTGCATGACCTCGCGCGAGCAGACTTTGAAACAGCGGCCGCAGCCGATGCAGGTCGTGCCGTCTATTGCGGTCAGATATTCCGGCATCCATCCGGAGCCGTCGCGGGTGAATGTGCTCCTCATCGTAACTTCTTCATTGCAGCGAGCTCTCTTTTAGCACCATCCAACTCGGCAAAAACGGCCGACGTTTCCTCGGCAACTTCCTCTATGTCCGTCCATTTTCCCGGGAGATTTTCTGCAAGGTCGAGCAATTTCATCTTGGCAATTGCCGCGCGTAGCTGAAGCTTTCGGAATTCCTTCCGCATCTCATCTAGCTTTGACATACATCCTTCCTCGAAATCGGTTTCATCACGCCGGCGCCACGCCGGGATAGGCTTCAATGGCTGCAGTCGCATCGTCGACCAGTTTCGTACCGGCCTCCGCGAGCTTCCTGAACGTCTCGAAGCCGAACCGGTGGATGTCTCGACAGAGCGACCAACCGCCCGGCCGTGAACACCAGGCGTCCGAAGCCCCCATGGGTTTCATCTCCGTCATTGGCGATGTCATCAGGCCGGAGCGCTCCTCGATCGCGAGCCCGACGGCGGTGTAGAACATGTCGAGCCTCCACAGCACGTCCGGCTCGGGATCGCCGATGACAGGCATCGCATGGCGCTGTTTTCTGGTGACGATGAAGTCGGCCAGCAGTTCGGCGTCCGATTTGCCTTCCCACGAGCCGTAAGAGTCTTGAGCACGGATCAGCCGCACGAGGCATCTGACGAACGGGTTGGCAAGGGCCGCCTCGTCCTCGTCGACAGCGGGGCTAACCGCGGCTTCAGACATTTCATTTCTCCTCATTCAGTCCTCTTCCTCGAAGGACGATTTCTGTTTTCTGGGACGCCTACTTTGGGCACACTTGCGCAGCCGACGCCCGGCTCGGGGCGGCCAATTCCACGCTATTGGTGTCGCTACGGCCGACTTTGGGCGCGTCCTCGACTGCGAGGTCTTCCACCACGGCGAGAATTCGCGACCTTATGCGCGAGCTTGTTCCCCCTTTGAGACGGGGCACGAGGGTTCAAGGAAGGGAGAGCATCGCTCGTCTTGCGCATCTGCGTGCAGTCAGCCTTCACTCAGTGTTGCTGACTCTCAATTCGCAAAGGCCGTGCCAACGCGCTAAGCGCGCAGTAAATGCTTGATTGCACTTAAAAACCGTCCGGGTGCCCAAGATAGCCGGTTGTATTGGACGCGACACTGTCAGGTCTTGGACACGCATCACGTGCTTCGCGTCGCCAGAGAAGCGTGGCCACGGACGACTCGACATATATTCGGGCTGATGGACGAGCAGATGGACATCGTGACTGCGTTGGCTACCGCCAGACTCGTCATCATCGTCGGCCTCAAGCCTTGCTTGAGCTTCTTGCCATCTCGGTCGCTGGTGGTAGCAGAACGCCATTGCGATTGCAGGGCCGCTCCATCCGAGCATCGCCTCTGCCCTACCCTTCCGCTTTGCCATTGATTTCCTGGCTCGCGACGCAGGAGTTCTTCACGAGGCCCGGTCCAGCTGCGGGTCGCGAGTACCGTCATCACCAGATTGACGATGACGATCGTGGCGAAGAGGGCCAGATGAGTGCCAGCATATGCCGGCCGGTGAACTCTGCGGGATCCCTCTTTGTGTTTACTTCTGTCTTCCGGTGCTCAGGTGCAACGGGACCTCGCGGCGCGACGTGAGCGTTGGCGGAATTGCAAACCCAAAGACCGCTCGGTCGCCACGCAGGTTGGGCCGGACCAACGGGAAACGCTGGAGATGCGGCTGTCCGCCACTAACCCGGGCTACGATCCCAGAGATGACAAGGCGATTGATGCCATCGTTCGCGCCGACGCCGGCAAGAGCCCGACCGTCCCGACTCGAAGGTCGGTGCCTTGGCCACTGCACGGTCGTTGCGGTGGTCAGCTCCCGGCCAGTGGTGAGGGAAATCGTGATAACGCCAATACGATGCGGCTACGGTCCGAACGCGGCCTGCCGCGCTGAAGCGACTCTCTTTCTCGACCTGACGCCGACCTGAAGCGGTGGTTCTGCATTGAGGAGCGCCTGTACCTCTGCGCGGCCTTTGGGCTCCGCGTTGCGGATCATCTCGGGCGAGGAGAACCCCCGAGCGCGCGTTAGAGACGTCCGGGATGATCCGGCGACGGCGCTTGCAGATTCGAGCCTCGCGAAATTTGCGCTTTGCGCGATCTTCCTCCGACTTGGCATCAGGATAGGTGACCCAAGGGGGGTAGAGCTTCGAACAGCGTCGGTGCTTGCTTGGAACCGTCAGCGAGCCAAAAACAACGGCAATGACGGCTTCCCAACTATCCATCTCGTCACGCCGCCGAAGAGCCGCTCGCGCAGCCGGCGGCTGCCGTAAGCGCCCATGACTATCATGTCGGCAGACGTGTCGATTGCGTGCTGCGCGAGCACCGTGGCCACTGGTTTGCCGGCGCTCGCCAGCCGGTCAATCGACACCCAAGCACCGTGCCGAGTGAGATAGGCGGCGATGTCGGCTCCCGGCTCGGTACCGTTTCCGGTGCAGGTCGCCTCCGGATCGACTAATGCGACACGAACTTCCTCAGCACCGGCTAGCAGATCCAGCGCTTCCCGAACCGAACGGGACGCCTCGACTCGCGAATCCCAGCCGACCAGCACGCGCCGTGGCGATAGAGTCGCCTCAGCGCCCTCCGGCACGACAAGCACCGGCTTTCCGGTATCGAACAGGCTGCCGTTGATAACAAGGGGTCCGAGATTAATGTCGTTGAGAAGTGCGGGGCCGACGATTGTCAGGTCGTTGCAGAGCGCCCGCTGTCGCACCGCGCCACCGACGCTGGCCTGATCGCAGTTGGCGATATCGACATCATAGCACCGCCACGTGGCTCTCAGCAGTTTGTGAATTTCCCTGAATGTCGTTTCCAGTCTGACCATGTCGTGTGAAAATCTCTCGATTTGCCTATATCGTTTTTCCAGTCTGGCAATGGCCTGTGCGCGTTGCGTAGGCCACACGGGGATGCCATCGCCCAGCAGCGGAGGCGACATAACGAGCCGCGGAGGCGACATAATCAGTACGGACAGATACGCGCCGACCTCGGCACACAGGCCGGCTGCTATTCTTATATCCTGATCGGAGTGGTCCGCTCCCGTCACACTGAGTACGCTTCTGAAAGCCATTTGACTGCTTCTTTCTGAATATGTCGTACCTGCCGGCGCGTTTCGAAGCCGCAAGACTTGCCCTCAGCACGGCGGAAATGCGGAGTGGCACCACATCGGTTATCTATTCAGCCGTCCGGCCACTCGAGCGAGTAGCCGGCCGACCTGACGGTACGAATGACGCTGGAGGGGGAGGCCGCCTTCAGCGCCCTTCTGAGCCGGCTGATATGGACATCCACGGTGCGTACACCGACATGGATATTGGCCGGCCAGGCCGCGCTGATCAGCTCGTCTCTGGTGAAGACCTTGCCGGGAGTCTCAAGCAAAAGCCGCAGCAGGTTGAACTCGATCGGCCCAAGGTGGACTTCGTGGCCATTACCCCGAACCCGGTGGGCATCGAGCCTTATCTCAAGGTCGCCACAGGAGATCCAGCCGCCGTTTTCAATCCCGTTTGAACCCGGCTTCGGCAGCGCCAGCTTCGTCCGTAAACAGTCAAGCAGCTTGGCCGGCGCGATCGGCCGCACAAAGCTCTCGTCAATGCCTGCCTTCAAGAGATCGAGGTGCTGGTTCTCGGCGCCGGGCGCGATCAGGGCAATAACCGGCAGGCCGCCGGTCCGGGGCTCCCCCTTGAGCCGGGCGCAGATTGTGGAGCCTGTCGCGCTTGCTGGCCCGCAGTCCAGCACTACCGCCTGGAGCTCCCGTTCATCGGCCAATGCAAGTGCTTCCTTCACGCCGCCTGCCGGCTCACTCGTGAAGCCGTCCACTCCCAGAATGTGGCTGAGGAACAGATACAACTCAGCATCTTGCGAACAGATCAGGACCAGTGGCTTCATCAGCGCTACCCCAAGAACCAAATCGGCCTCGACCGCCTCGGTTGAGTGGGCTGGCCATCGCATGTCCTCAAGGCCTGACATGATCCCCTTGATCGAAAATCGGTTTCATCACGCCCGCGCCACCTCGGGATGAGCCTCAATGGCTGCGGTGGCATCGTCGGCCAGTTTGGTACCGGCCGCGGCGAGTTTCCAGAACGTCTCGAAGCCGAACCGGTGGACGTCGCGCAGGGTCTTCGACAGAACGACCAACCGCCCGGCCGTGAGAAGCACGCGCCCGAAGCCCTCATGGCTCATCTCCATCATCGGCGATGCCATCAGGCCGGAGCGCTCCTCGATCGCAAGCCCGACGGCAGTGTAAAACATCTCAAGCCTCCACAGCACGTCCGGATCGGGATCGCCGATGATCGGGATCGCACGGCGCTGTTTTCTGGTGACGATGAAGTCGCCCAGCAGCTCGGCGTCCGATTTGCCTTCCCAAGACCCGTGGGAATCATGAGCCCGGACCAGCCGCACGAGACATTTGACGAACGGGGTGGCAAGGGCCGCCTCGTCCTCGGCGACAGCAGGGCTAACCACGGCGTCAGACATTTCGCCAACTCCTCATTTCAGTCCTTGTCCTCGAAGGACGGTTTCTGTTCGGCGACACCTGCCCTGCGCCAGCACCTTGCGCAGCCAAGGGGGAGGACACGTCCTGAGCATCATCTGCGTGCGCAACAGCACCTCTTGGATGGTTTGGGGGTGCGGCACTTTGATCGGATGAATTTTTGCCGAAACAACCTTGGCTGCCGAAGGTCCGCCGATCGCCAGACAAAACAGGAGATGACAGCCCTTCAGCGCCTCCACCTTCGGGGTGATGCGGTCGTCGCCCTCAGTTCGGTGCTCCCCGCTCTCATCGGAAACGTCATCGAAGGCCACGGCCTCGACGAGATTCCACTCCTCGCGCGTCACGTCGTAGACAGCAAAGCGCCTGGCCGAACCGAAATGGGCGTTGAGGTTCTTCATGTCCTGCGTGGCGACCGCCACGCGCAATGCGCCGGCTTGGCGTTCCGGCGTCGGTGCGTGAACCTCGTCAGTGACGAGCGAGAGGCGACGAACGGAGCTCATCTGGCATTTCTCGCTTACGGAGTGGATCGAGCGCCTCAGGTGTCGGCGCGTGCCGGTTGGCTTCAAAAATGTTGGCAACCTCGAAGATCAGGTCGCGGGTCCCTTGGTAGAGGATTGTGAGCTTGTGCTGGCTGCCGAGCCGGTCGAAGATCGGGAAGCCGACCCGCATGAGCGGAATGCCGAGGCGCTGCGCCGCCTGGCGGCCATGGGAATGGGTGACGAGAAGATCAGCGCCGGCGCCAAGAGCTTCCAAATCGCCGAGATCGCCGATCTGAACCGACTGCGCCGGTACTTCCTCCAAAATTTTCGACATGTCGGTCGTGGTGACCGCCGCCGCGATTTCGGAGCCCATTCCGATGAAGAAGCTCGCGAGTTGGTAGAGTTGGTCTGGTTCAGCAGCGATCGCAATTTTCTTGCCTCCAAAGTGGAAATGTCCGTCGAGCAACGCGTCCTGCAACTGCGCCCGGCGACGGCGCACCCCAGCCGGCGCCGCCGCGCCCGAAACCGCGGACAGCAGCGAGACGAACCGGTCGGCGTCCTTCAATCCAGTCAGCGACCGGAACAGCACGTAAGGCACGCCGGTCAACCTCTGCAGCAGCTCCGCCGGGCGGCGCATATGCTCACCGATGACGATGCATTGCTCGGCCGTGCCAAGCTCACGGATATCCTCGACACTGGTGCCGCCATAGGTGGTCGTGACCCAGCGGTCGGGCACCGTACCGTCGAGCGAGCCGGAGACGTCCGGCAGAATCACCGGCTTGACTCCAAAGCTTTCAACCATCTCACGCAAATGCTCGATATCAGCCACGGTGAGGTTCCAGCCAGGCAGGATCACGATCTTCTTCGACTGCCGCGCCTGCTCGCCGGGACGCGTAATCCTTTCGATCATGGCGGTGACAGCCTTGGCCCAGCCCTCTTCGATCGCGCCGTCGAAATCCGGTGTGTTGGCTAGCACCACCTCCGTACCCGCGAGTTCTTCCGTGCGCTTCAGCCTGATACTGGCGATATCTCCTGCGCAGTCTTCGCCCCGGGTTTCCACCAGCGCCGTCGTGCAGACCCCGATCAGCGTTGGCTTTGTGCGGGCCTTGAGGTTGAGGATCGCGTCTTCCAGATGCTCTGCCCCGCCGAGGATCGTCGCCACCTCGTCCATCGCCGTTGTCTGCAAGGGGATGGCTTCCTTGAAATGCCGCACGAAGAGCACGAGGGCGAAGCTGGTGCACCCTTGGCTGCCGTGGAACAACGGCATCGCACCGTCGACGCCAAGAAAGGCCAAGGCGGCACCCAGCGGCTGCGATGACTTCAGCGGATTGACCGCCGCCGCTTTCGTCTGGGGAAGGATGCGGACCATCGGCTTTCCTCAACACTCGCCGAGATCGTCGGCCATCGTGCCGGCGAATTTCTTGAAAGCCTGGACGGTCGCGGTCTCGCTCCTTGTGCTCGGCAGTTCCTCCCTCACCGCAGGCTGGCAATCCCATGGTGCCGGCTCCCGCACCTGGCGCCAGATCGGGTTATGAATGGCGAGGTCGATCTGGCGTACGAGTTCCACCATGCCGTCATAGCCGGCGTAAGGGTGTTGGCGCTCCTGGTTGATATCGAGCCAGGGTGTCTTGGCCTTAAGCGCGATGAACTGCGTGCGCCCGCCCGACAGCATGATATCGGCCTTGTGTTCTGAGAGCATCGCGTAAAGCTCGCGCGCTGCCATCTGCTCGAATATGTGGTTGTCGTCCTTGAGTATCTGCTTGATTCGCTCCTTGTCTTCGACCGTCGACTTCTTGACCGAGGTGCCGACGATCTCGATGCCGATCTCCATCAGCGCATGAACGACGGACCAGGACTTCACACCGCCGGTGTTGAGCAGCACGCGCTTGCCTTCGAGCCTCGGCCGGTAGGCCGTGAGCTTCTTCCAAGCGATCGCCTCCTCATCTGCAATCAATGCCTCGGTGCGGCCGAGGATCTCCGGATCGGCACCCTTCTTCACGAGCAGCTGAGAGATCTGCCGGAGCGCTTCCGAGGTGTCGGTGATGCCGTAGAAGGAGCCCTCGAAGAACGGAATATCCCAGTGCTGCTCCATCTTGCGGGCGAGATTGATGAGCGCGGTCGAGCACACCATCATAGCCGCCCGGGCGCGGTGCGCGCAGGCAATGTCGAGGTAACGCGCGTCGCCCGGAATGCAGGCGCGCACCCGGATGCCGAGCCGATCCAGCAGCGGCTTCACCAGCCAAAATTCGCCCGAGAGGTTGAATTCGCCAAGAATGTTGATGTCGTAAGGGCCGGCATCGTCGGGCTCCACCGTGCCGATGACATGCTCGAGCAACGCCTCGCCGGCAAGCTTGTTGCCGAGATTCTTGGAGCCTACGAAGCCCGGCGCATTGACCGGCACCACCGGTAGGCCGAACTTTTCCGCCGCGCGCGTACAGACGGCCTCGATGTCGTCGCCGATCAGCGCCGTCACACAGGTCGGATAGACGAAGATCGCCGGCGGCCCATACGCTTCCTTGATTTCGCGGATCGCTTTGAAAAGCTTCCGCTCGCCCTGCCCCATCACAACATCGAGTTCGGTGAGGTCGGTCGTGAAGCTCGTGCGCCACAGCGTTGGCCCGGACGAAGCCGCACCGCGGTTGTCCCAGGAATTGCCCTCGCAGGCGAGCGGCGCATGGATCAGGTGCGCGACGTCGGTGATCGGCTGCAGCACGATCTTGGCGCCATCGAAGGCACAGCCGCCGGCCGCCGCCCCGGGGGTCAGTGGCTTCGAACAGCCCTCCTTGCGCGCCTTGGCATCCTTGCCGCGGTTCTGCTCGCAGGCGGGCTCGTTGAAGACATCCTGGATTTTGGCTCTGAGCGAGGACATTGCGTCGGTCTCCAAAGTCCCTCGGGAAGACGACCGGCCTCACCGACGAGCCGGCGCCACGCTTAGCGGGTGAGGTCATACGAATAGTCCGTCACGCCCGTCTCGCTTGTCTCGCGATCGAGCTTGTCGAAGATCTTGTCGAGGATCGTCGTCAGGACGCGCAACCCGCCTTGGTAGCCCATAAGCGCAAACCGATGGTGATGGTGGCGGTCGAAGATCGGAAACGTCAGCCGGATCAGCGGCGTCCCGGTGTCGCGCTCCAGATACTTGCCATAGGAGTTGCCGATCAGCAGGTCCACCGGCTCGGTGAAGAGCAGCGAGCGCATCGCCCAGAGGTCCTTGCCCGCCCAGACTTGAGCATCCTTGCCGAAGGGTGATGATGCAAGCAGTTCCTTCAAGTCCGCTTCCCATGCCGAGGTGCCGTTGGTGGCGAGGCAATGGGTCGGCTCGCCGCCCGTCTCCATGATGAAGCGGGCCATGCCGTAGACAAAGTCCGGATCCCCGTAGATGGCGTATTTCTTACCGTGCAGCCAGGATTGGCTGTCCGCCATGGCGTCAACAAGTCGGCCGCGCTCCAGGCGGATTGCCTCGGGGATTTGCTTGCCGGAAATCGCGGAGACCTCCATCAGGAACTCGTCGGTCGCCTGGACTCCGAGCGGGTAATGGAACGAGGCAGTCGCCTGCCCTACCCCCTCGCAATACTCCAGTGTTTTTCGGGTGTTGTAATGCTGTAGCGAGAGTGTCGCCTCCGCGTTGAGTGCCTTCCTCACGTCTTCGATCTTCGTGCCGCCGTCGTACATGCGGTATTCGCCGTCCGACGGCGTGTCGAACTGGTCAGAGGCGTCTTGGATGAAGGTATAGGACACGCCTATCAGATCGAGCAGGCGCTTGAGCTCCCGGTTGTTGCCAACGCAAAAGCCGTCGAAACCCGGAATGATGTTGATGGTTCCCTCGGCTTCGGTTCGCTCCTCGCCTTTCCAGAAGTGCTCCAAAATGCCCTTGACCGTTACGTCATAGCCGTCGACATGACTACCGACGAAGGCCGGCGTGTGGGCGAAGGGCACGTCGAAGTCGCGCGGGACCGAGCCTTCGTCCTTGGCGTTCTCGATGAAGCTGTGCAGGTCGTCGCCAATGACCTCGGCCATACAAGTGGTCGAGACGGCGATCATCTTCGGGTCGTAGAGTTGGTACGTGTTGGCTAGCCCGTCGACCATGTTCTTCAGACCGCCGAACACTGCCGCGTCCTCGGTCATCGAGGAGGAAACTGCCGAAGCAGGCTCCTTGAAATGGCGCGACAGGTGCGAGCGGTAATAGGCCACGCAGCCCTGGCTGCCGTGGACGAAGGACATGGTTCGCTCGAAGCCCGCGGCCGCGAATACCGCGCCGAGCGGCTGGCAGGCCTTGGCGGGGTTCACGACAAGCGCTTCGCGAGCAAGGTTCTTTTCGCGGTATTCCCACGTCTTGGTGAATTCGCGTTGGTCGGTAACGACCTGGTCCGGGTGCGGACATTCGAAATTCAGCCTCTTCTCGGCGAGCATCTGCCTGTATTCCGGCTCGCGGAACAGGGGCGCGTGGTCGAGAACTTTTTCAGCCGACTGCGGCATGGGTGTTTACCTCTTCTCCCATCTGGCCGCGCCATACGGCGGGACAGGGACATCGAAACGTTTCAGGTCTCCCGCGGACAAAGGGCCACAGGCGTTTAACGGCCTCCCGGCTTACGGGAGGCCAGGTTTTCATTCGGCTGCGATCGCCGCCGACGGCTCGGCTTTTTTCTTCCAGGGGGCGTCGTAGAGGTTCCAGACCGGGTTGTTGATGGCCAGATCCATGTCGCGGGCGAAGATGGCGAAGCCGTCGTAGCCGTGATACGGGCCGGAATAATCCCAGGAATGCATTTGACGGAACGGTATGCCCATCTTCTGGACCGGGTACTTTTCTTTGATGCCGGAGCCAACGAGATCAGGATGGATCCCCTCAATGAACTTCTCCAGCTCGTAACCGCTCACGTCGTCATAGATCAGCGTGCCCTTCTTCACGTAATGGCCGGTACGCTGATAGTCGTCGTTATGGCCAAATTCATAGCCAGTGCCGACGATCACCATGCCCAGATCCTCATATGCCGTGACGACGTGACGGGGGCGCAGCCCGCCGACATAGAGCATCACCGTCCTGCCTTCGAGGCGCGGCCGATATTTGGCGATGACGGCATCGACCAGCGGCCGGTATTTGGCGATGACCGCCTCGGCCTTGGCCTCGATTTCCGGCCCGAAATGCTTGGCTATCTTGCGCAGAGAGGCTTCGGTCTGGGAGGGGCCGAAGAAATTATACTCCATCCAGTCGATGCCATACTTTTCCTCCATGTGCCGGCAGATGTAGTTCATCGACCTGTAGCAATGGATGAGATTGAGCTTGGCCTTCGGCGCGCGCTCTATTTCGGCCAGCGTAGCGTCGCCCGACCAGTTGCCGACCACGCGCAGGCCCATCTCCTCGAGCAGGATGCGCGAAGCCCAGGCGTCGCCGCCGATATTATAGTCGCCGATCACATTGACATCGTACGGGCCGGCCTCGAACTCAATGTCCTTCTTCTCGAAGACCCAGTCGCGGATCGCATCGTTGGCGATGTGGTGGCCGAGGGATTGCGAGACGCCGCGGAAGCCCTCGCAGCGCACCGGCACGATCGTCTTTTCGTGCTCCTTGGCCTTGTTGCGGGACACAGCTTCGGTGTCGTCGCCAATCAGGCCGATCGGGCATTCGGATTGCACAGTCATGCCCTTGTTCAGCGGAAACAGTTCCTCGATCTCGTCGATGATCCGTTCCAGCTTCTTGTCGCCACCAAAAACGATGTCCTTCTCCTGGAAATCGGAGGTGAACTGCATCGTGACGAACGTGTCGATGCCGGTCGTGCCGACGTAATAGTTGCGGCGTTGCGACCAGGAATATTGCCCGCAGCCGACCGGGCCGTGCGAGATATGGACCATATCCTTGACTGGACCCCACACCACGCCTTTCGAGCCGGCATAGGCGCAGCCGCGAATCGTCATCACGCCGGGGATGGACTTGATGTTCGATTTGACCTCGCATTCGGAAAGGGCCTCGCTATCCTCGCCAGCCTCGTCGCTGCTCTTTGCCACGCTGAGGTGCTTTTTGCGGCGCTTGGCCGCCTTGTCAGGATATTGCGACAGCACCTCCTCGATAAGCTTCGCATGGAGGGCGCCGTCATTCTCGTATTCCGGGCTCATGGGACCCCTTTCAAGGTTCAGGGTGACGCCTCACCGACGAGGCGCCGTTCTTTGAAAGGCGCGCCAGGTCCGGCCGCGCCCCCAGTCAGTAGCGGTCGTTACTGTGCGGCCGCCTTGGCCGCTTCCTTGACCTGAAGCTCGGCAAGCATCTGCTCGTCGGTCTTCATGATGCCGAAGTCGAGCAGCATGTCCTCGAGCTCCTCCATGGTGATCGGGGTTGGGATGGTGCCCTGGCCCGAATTGGCATGGATCTTCTCGGCTAGTGCCCGGTATTCCCCGGCCTGCTTGGAGTCCGGCGCATACTGGATGACAGACATCTTCCTGAGTTCGGCGTGCTGGACGATGTTGTCGCGGGGCACGAAGTGGATGAGCTTGGAATTGAGCCTGGAAGCCAGCGCTTCGGCGAGGTCGAGCTCGCGGTCGGTTTGGCGCTCGTTGCAGATCAGGCCGCCGAGCCGCACGCCGCCCGAATGGGCGTATTTCAGGATCCCCTTGGCGATGTTGTTGGCGGCATAGAGCGCCATCATCTCGCCGGACATGACAATATAGATTTCCTGGGCCTTGTTCTCGCGGATCGGCATCGCGAAACCGCCGCACACCACATCCCCGAGCACGTCGTAGGAGACATAGTCGACATCGTCGTAGGCACCGTTCTCCTCGAGGAAGTTGATCGAGGTGATCACGCCGCGGCCGGCGCAGCCGACACCCGGCTCAGGGCCGCCCGACTCCACGCATTTGATGCCTTTGTAGCCGACCTTGAGCACGTCCGCGAGTTCCAGGTCTTCCACCGAACCTTCCTCTGCCGCGAGGTGCAGGACTGTATCCTGCGCCTTCGCGTTCAGGATCAGGCGGGTGGAGTCGGCTTTGGGGTCGCAGCCGACGATGAGGATTCTCTGCCCGAGGTCGACAAGGGCGGCGAGCGTATTTTGGGACGTGGTGGACTTGCCGATGCCGCCCTTGCCGTAAAAGGCGATCTGACGCAAACCTGACATGTAGCTTTCCTTCCTTCGTTCCATTCATCGCGGCTGCCGCGACATGAATGCCGGTCGGGCAGCTGTCGCCGCCTCGCACCCAAGGATCTCAAGACTCGTGCCAATTTGGCTGATCGAACCGAAGAATAATTTCATGGTTGCTTTTCAGGGATTTAGCTCGAGGCCAAAGAAAGGATCGTCGGAACAAGCCGTGTAGCGGACCCGACAATGGCAACACAAAGCGTCGGATCGCGATCCTCAGTCACCGCATTCGTTCGAACCGCATCGTTGTGTCGAGGTGGGCGAACAGCATCTCGACCCTCTAGCGTTAATTGCGGGATGCTGCGAACTCTTCTGTTCCGGCGAGCTGACGTGCTTGGTTCTCGCGTGTCCTCATCGACACTGCGCGGAATCTTGCGCGCCACGCTGGCATACCATCGATCCCCGGCCATCCATGCGGGGCCGCGGGCGGATAATTCCGCCATATCACCAAACCAAGGGGACTCGGCTCACTTATCGGCGCAGGAGTTCAGTATCGGCGTCATCGCCTTCACATGTTCGTCGATCCGCTCGAGCACTTTCGCTGCGACAACGTCGCGCTCAGGCAGATGCCACCAGTGCTCGTTGACGAGTTCGACGGTCTCGACCACTGCCTTCAGGACTGCCGGCTCCGGAAGCCTTGCACGGTTCGCAAATGCTTTCCATCGCGGTGCTGCTAGCGCCTTGAACGAGCGCTCCCCTCCAAGCGAAAGCGCCGTGGCGTCGGCGGGAATATATGGCACGGTCGACAGAACGTCGTAGATTGGTGCAAGCGCCGGCTTGTCGCCGTTTCCGGGATAGATCAACGACCAGTTCTTCAGGTGCATGTCGCCATTGCCGGTGATGACGGTCAGTGCCAGGCGGCGGACGAATTCGAGAGCCGCCGTAGGCGAGACGGCCGCGCCAAGGGCCGAGGCTATGTCGTGATAAGCGGCGCCCTGATATTTGCGCGAGGGATAGACGCCGAAGACCTGAGCGAAATCCTCGATGTGAATCCTCTTGCCCTCAGCGCCGCGATCGAAGCGTTTGACGAGAAGGACCTTGCCCTCTGACAGCGTGTTGAATTCTTCGGGAATATCCTCGAAATCGGACTTCTCGACAAGTTCGCGTTCAGGCACCTCCATGCCGATCGCTGCGGCCAGCGCTAGGTTGGCGAATTCATTTTCGGAAACGCCCGGATACGCCGTCGAAGGGAACTTGGCGATGTACCGGCCCTGCTCGTCGTCCATCGGCAAGGTAAGGCCGCCGCCTTTTCCAGTGTTCTTCATGACCGACAGCTTCATCTGCACGCCGGCAAGTGAGAACCGTGCCTTGGGCTTATCCTTTGAAGCATCCTGCGATACCGCTATCGCGCCGTCACTGGGCAACGCCCGTACGGCTCCCGGCAGATCGGCGCCCAGCGCCGTTAAAAGATCGAAATCATTGCCTGGCCGCACATTGCCTTCGTGGTGCTTTTCCATCGCCTCGCGCAATTTCTCCTCCGGCAGGAGGTTCGCGAAGAAAGCGGGCAAGGCGCCCGCCAGAGGCTTCGGATCTTTCCGCAATCCTCCCGTCGCTGCCCGGAACGACAGGCTGACAACCGGAAAGCCGCCCGTCGCGCGGTAGGCCTCATCGAAGTTGAATGCATTGAAATCGCCCGGCGTCCTAACGATTGTGCCGATCTTCAGTGCGTTCAAGAGCACGTCCAGCGACGGGATCGTCTTAGGTGCGCGAAAGACTGGAGCCATGATCGTCATCGTCAGGTTGAGAAACAAAGGCGGGTCGATCGTCATCATCATGCGGACGCAATAGAGCCTGGACAGCCGGCACCATGACTTGCGGAACCAGCATCATTTCCAGACCGAGCGCGCGAGCGATATTCATGAGCGTCGTCGCACGCGCCGCTGCGGCTCCCTTTTCGATGTCGCGATAGCGGGGACGGGATATACCCGCCAAATCAGCGACCTGCTCCTGCGTCATGGCAGCGGCCAGCCTCGCCTGCCTGAAAAGCCCACCGATTTCGCGCAGAATTTCCGACTCAGAGTCGATCATGATACGTATACGATCCTTTCCAATGCGCGATGTTACGCAAAGGTATCTCATCCAGCGAGCAAGTCAAAACTTTTATGATCTGTTCGCGTATCATATATGAAGATAATGATACGCAAAGAGATCAATCCTTCTTCGAGGATCTCTCAGGCTTTAGCGCCGCACAGCGAACGGCGTTCCTCCGAGACCAGCTGCTATGGCCACCGGGCTCCTCTGATGGCGCTGCCGCCGGTTTGCCCGGCTTCTTGCGGCCTGCGGCCTGGCGCTGCTCTTCTTTTTCGGCCTCGGTCCGGCGCTCTTCTTGCGCCGCCAGCTTGGCCTCGGCTTCCAGCGACGCCATCGCCTGCTGGATCTTGGCCAGCCAGTTCTGCTTGTCGCCGGCCCAATCCGGCATCTCGTCGCCGCGCTTGTCCTTGCCGAAAGTCACGTCCCTCCTGGCCATCCGCGGCCTCGGCCGCCGTCAGCATGCGAGCGACCTCGGCTTTCAATTCCAGCTCGCGCTTCTTCATGCGCTCATAGCTCATCGCCTTGTGTTTCGACGCGTTCGCCTTGATCTTCTTGCCATCCAGCGCGACATGGCCGAGTTTGACCAATCCTGCCGTCTCACACAGCTTCAGAACCTGCACGAACAGCGCCTCGAGCGCCTTCAAATGCCGCTTGCGGAAGTCGCTGATCGTCCGGAAATGCGGCGGATCGAGCGCCACGATCATCACAAAATCATTCCGTTCGCGGCAGGCCCTGGCCGGCTGTTTTCGCCAGCTTTGGGCCATCGACCGCTGTCGCGTTCCTTCGCGCCCCTCTGTTCCTGCATCAAAAGGGCCGTCGCGGCGCACCCGCCCTTCCTGCTCAAATCACATTCAATTCCCTGAAAGCCCGCCCCTCAGCGACACGGCTGTACCCGAACGCCGAGCAATCTACCGTGCGATAGCGGCCATGCACGATCAGTTCGGCCAGCGCCTTGCCGACCGCCGGCGCCTGCTGCAGGCCGTGGCCGGAAAACCCGTTGGCGAAGAGGAAATTGCCGACCTCGGGGTGCGGGCCGATCACCGCGTTCTGGTCGAGTGTGTTGTAGTCGTAATGGCCGACCCAGGCGCGTGTCGGCTTGATCGCCTCGAAGGCTGGAATGCGGGTCGCCAGCACCGGCCAGATCACCTCTTCGAACAGCGGCCAGTCGGGGTCGAAGTCGGCGGGATCGGCTGGTCCTTCGCCCTCTTCCGGCTCGGCGCCGCCGGTGATGTAGACCGAGCCCTCCGGCCGGACATAGATGCCGCTCGGGTCGACCAGCAGCGGCATGTCCTCATATTTCTCGCGCGCCTCGAAGGCGAAGACGTTGCGCTTGCGCGGCTCCACCGGCAGCGCCAGCCCAGCCATTGCCGCCACCTTGCCGGCATTCGGCCCGGCGGCGTTGACGACGGTGCCGGCCTCGAGCCGCTCGCCATTGTCCAGAAATACACCAGTGACGCGGCCGCCTAGCCGCTCGATACCCGTCACCGACGCCGTGATAAAATCGATGTTCTTCGTGCGCAGTGCCTTGCGGAACAGCATCAGCATCGCATGCGCGTCGAACCAGCCTTCGCCGCTGCGGCCATAGGCGCCGGCGGAAATGCCCTCGACCGACAGCCACGGAAAGCGGCGGACGAGCGCCTCCGCATCCTCGAGCAGGATGTCGGCGCCCTCGGCCATCTGCGCTTCGTGGTTGGCCTGCAGGATAGGCAGCCCGTTTTCGCCGGCAAGGATGAGATACCCGCCTTCGCGAAAGCCGATATCGGCATCCGCGCCAAACTCTTCCCTGAGCCGCCGGAACAGTTTCAGCGTGAACTGCGACAGACGGATGTTTTCCGGGATCGAAAACTGCTGGCGGATGGAGGCGCAGGACAGCGTGGTGGCCGCATGAGAAAATTGCGGGTCGCGCTCGACAAGTGCAATCGAGCCCGAAAAACCTTCCTCGCGCAGGTAATAGGCCACCGACGAGCCGACGATGGCTCCGCCGATGATGATGATGTCGTAATGCACTTTTTCGCTTCTCCAGTTCTAAGGCCCGCCGCCACGTGCGGGCGATGCCGGCATCAACCGGCGGGCAGATGTGCCGAGGGCAACAAGCGCGCCTGACGCAACGCCGCCAGATCAGCCGAGCCGGTGCAGAAGCAGGCGACGGCCAACTGGCGGATGACGATCTCGAAATGCGCGACAACCGCCTCGGTGGATAGCGTAGCCGCGCGCAGCACGCCGGCCGCCTGCCCGGCGATGTCCGCGCCCAGGCGGATGGCCTTGGCCACGTCGACGCCGTCGCGGATCCCGCCCGACGCGATCAGCTTCACCATTGGCAGCGCCCGACGTACCGCCTGCACGCTGGCCGGGGTCGGAATCCCCCAATCGGCGAACGCCATCGCCACTGCACGGTCGGCGGCATCGCGGGCGCGCTCGCCCTCCACCGCGGCCCAACTGGTGCCGCCGGCACCGGCGACATCGATCACCGCCACGCCCGCCTCGACGAGCGCACAGGCCACCGGGGCCGACAGGCCCGACCCCACTTCCTTGGCCACGATCGGCACGCCCACGCTGCGCGCGGCGCGAGCGATCTGCGCCAGGACGCCGCGCCAGTCGCGGTCGCCCTCCAGCTGTACCGCTTCCTGCAGCGGATTGAGATGGACGATGAGTCCATCGGCCTCCAGCGCATCCACCGCCCGGCGCGCCAGGTCCAGGCCGTCGGCCTCGCGCAGTTGCGCGGCGCCGATATTGGCCAGCAAGGGAATGTCTGGGGCCAGGCGGCGCAGCGCGCGCGTCAGCCCCTGGGAGCTGCGGGATTGCAGGCTCACGCGCTGCGAACCGACGCACATGGCGATCCCCAAGGCTTGCGCTGCCTCGCTCAGATGCCGGTTGATGGCCTCGGCGCGTGGCATGCCGCCGGTCATCGAGCTGATCAGCAGCGGCGCGCGCATGGTCTTGCCCAGCAGCGAGGCGCGCAGGTCGATCTGCGTCAGGTCCAACTCGGGCAATGCGCAGTGTTCGAAACGGATGTACTCCCAGCCGGCGGCGGCCTTGGCCGGCGCCGTTCGCCGATCCAGCACGATGTCCAGGTGGTCGTCCTTGCGCCGGCTCAGGTTGGTGTCGCTCATGCTCGCTCCATCCGTCGCATCGGGCGACGGCGTTGCGTCGGATCGGACCGACGGCAGCGCGCGCACGCCGCCGCCTCCCGCGCGTTCAGGCCGGCGCACGCTGGCCTCCCCCCGCAGCGTCGCTGCGGTAGCGGCTGGTTGAGGTCTGGTAGTACTGCGCGCGGATGGCCGCCATTGCCTCGATCAACGGTCCCCACGGCGCGGGAAACCGTTCTTCCGCCATCACCCGGTGCAGCATGCGCGTATGGCCGGCCAGCTCGTCGTTGAGGAACTCCTCGACAGGCATAGCCGGAAAACGCCGCAGCAGCAGGATCGCCGCGTTGTCGGCCTCGCCGGCCGATCTGTCCTTGTCGCGTCCATGCAGATCGTTCTGCAGGCGCCCTATCGCGGAGATGAGCCGCAGGACCTGGCGAAACGCCGGACGCGCGCGCAAGGTCGCCATGTCCAGCCCCCACAGCAACGACAGGCAACAGAACACGTTCTTGTAGGCGATCGAATCGATGCCGTTGTGCAGGTACTCGGCGTAGGACCAGCGTTCCGCCCCTGCCGACTGCGCGTGTCCGGCGCGCAGCGCCGCGCAGTAGCACCGGGTATCGTCGAGAAGCTGAGCATAGTCGCGACGATCGTAGGCGAGCGCGGCCAGCGAAGCGCGCAGCACAGCGCAGCCCTCGAATCCGGGGAGCGCGCACGGAACGCCCTGCCCCAGCGCCTGCTCCACCGCGGCGAGCTGCTCCGGCGCGATCAGGCCAAGGTCATTGCAATCGTCGAGCCAGAACAGCAGCGCCAGTTCGCGATAGAACGCCACGATCAGCGTTTCGTCCTGCGGATCGCGGCCGGTGCGGGCGCTGGTGTCGCGCAGGCTCGGGTGGATGCGCTGCAGGATGTAGTGGCCGCCCCTGACCGCTTCCACGGCATGCTCGTCGGCGAAGCCGGTCAGGGAACGCCCCCACTCCAGCACCTGCTGCAGCGCGCGTTCGGTCTGGATCATGGCGCCGCTCCTGCTCCCTCGGCCAGGACGCGCCGCCCCCAACGAAGCGCCAGCCACAACCCGGCGAGTTCGGCCACGCGCACCACCCGGGTGGGGCAATACAGTTCCTTGCCGATCCACAGCGGCGTCTGCGGCAATGCATGCGCCGCGTGGCGGGCGAGCATCCACTTCAGCGCACGCGCCACCGCCTGCGCGATGCGCCGGCGCCCTGTCGGCTCTTCGCTCCCGTCCATCACGTGCAACGCGAACAGCGCATAGGCGGTTTCCTCGAATGTGGACGCGCGACCGGCGCCCCAGCCGCCGTCGTCGCGCTGCGCCTGCAGCAGCGCCGCCAGCGCGCGCTCGTCGCGCCACTGGGGCTTGCCTTGCGCCAGCGCAGCGACCGCATGCGCGGTGGGATACAGCCACGAAACGTGCCATTTTTCGTTGTCCCATAGACCGTGCGGGTTGCGATTGGCCTCGACGTAGGCGCTGGTGCCGGCGGCGGGCTTTCCCAATAGTCGCAACGCATGCAGGGCATGGATGTTGGTCGACACCGAGGCATTGCGCTCGCCGGGGAAGGTGACGAACAGCTCGCCGATTTCGAAATGGCGCAACGCATCGACCGCCGGGTCGCGGCCTGCAAGGCGCAGGACGCACATCGCAACGGCGGTGTCGTCCGCATCGGCCGCGAAGTGCAAGGCCGGGCCCAGACCGCGCTCGCCCAGGCGGGCGTCGAGCTGCGCGACGACCACTTGCACCGCCTCGGCGAGCGCGGGATGCGCGAACAGACCGGCCAGATGAAGGGTGTACAGCGACCAGCATGGCTCGAACACATTGATCGGCCAGACGTTGGGAACGACACCTTCGATGCCGCTGCGCGTCGCCCGCGATGCCGCGTGAAGATACGCGTCGGCGCGCCCGACCTGCGGCGTGTTCTTCTTTGTCACGGCGTGCGCACGCCACGCGGCGGTGGCCGCCGGACTGATGCCGATGCTGCCGTCGTCATCCGGGCATGCGGTGGTCGGCGACGTCCCCCAGGCTTCCCAGGAGTGCAGCAACGGATGGCCGCTCGGCAACGTCGCCGCCGCCGCCCCCAGCTTGACCAGGCACGCTTGCCGCAACGGCAACAGCGCCGGGTGGCGCGGAAACGCCACGCCGCCCAGCAAGGATGCGGCCTCGCCGCACAACTGCGGCAGGATCAGCTCCGCGCCGATCGGCGCATCTTCCGGCACCGCATGTGCGTAGGGATCGGGCTGGCGCTCGAGGAACCGGGTTGCAGCCTGGACTGCGTCGGCAGCGCCGGGAAGAGGATCGGCACTCTGCAATGCCAGCAACGCCGCCCACGTGGGCGCATGGCGGAACAGCGGGAAGTCCGCACTTCCCCATCCGCCATCGGCCTGTTGCTGCGCGATGAGCCACGCGTATGCGTCCTGCCGACCGGTGACGTTGCCGTGGAACTGCAGAGCTCGCGCCGTGTCGTAGACGGACGGACCGACGCTGCCGCCGTCGCTCATCTCGCTCAGCAGGTGGCGCAATTCGGAAAGGATCTGTTCGGACAGCGCGTTCACGCGGGATGTTCCTTCTGCAGACGGTTGACGAGAACCAGGATCGGCAGACGCCGCGCACATCGCCGCGGACTTGGGCACAGTGCAGCATGCACCGCTGCCGCCGGCCGATCGCACCGGCACAGGGGCGACTCCATTTGGACGGGCGTGCTCATGCGCATGGCGCGTGCTTGAACAGATACCCGTTGGCCCGCTGCAGTATCTGCGCCAACCGTTCCGCACGCGGCCCCAGCGGGGCGATGGCTTCCCCGGCGTCGCGCAACAAATCCAGCGCGAACTGGCGCGCTGCCTGCAGCCCCATGATCGACGCGCAGGTCGGCTTCTGCGCCGCCGCGTCCTTGCCGGGGGTCTTGCCCAGCGTCGCGGTATCCGCTGTCGCGTCGAGAATGTCGTCGACCACCTGCAACGCCAGGCCGAAACAGGCGGTGTACCGATCGAGCGCACAGTACAGCGCAGCGTGCGCGGCATCCTCCGCGATGGAGCATAGCGCGCCCATGCGAACGGAGGCACGCACTAGCGCTCCGCTCTTCATCCGGTGCATCGCCACGATCCTGTCCAGCTCCGCGTGCTTTCCGACCAGCGACAGATCCATGGCCTGTCCGCCTGCGGCACCCTCGGCGGACACGGCCTGCGCCAGTTCGCGCACGAGCGCGATACGGTTGTCTCCCGGCGCATCCAGGCTCGCCAGGGTCAGGAAGGCGTGCGCCTGCAGCGCATCGCCGACCAGGATCGCAGTGGCTTCGCCGAACTTGACGTGCACGGTCGGAAGGCCGCGGCGAAGCACGTCGTCGTCCATCGCGGGCAGGTCGTCGTGGACCAGGGTACAGGCGTGCATCATCTCGATGGCGGCGCCGACATCGTCGAGCATGTGCGCCGGCGTGTCGGCCAGTGCGCCGGCCGCCAGACAGAGCAAGGCGCGGGTGCGCTTCCCGCCATGCAAGGTGGCGTAGCGCATCGCCGCCATCAGCTCGGTCTCACCGTCGTCTTCGGCGCAGAGAAGACGCGCCAGCGCCTGTTCGACCCGCTTTGCGCCGTCCTGCATCCAGATCTCCGGCAGCAGCCTGCCGGATGCGCCGCGCGCCTGCGCGCCCAATCCGCCGAGCGCGGAAACGCCAGTTCGGTCGTCGTGCAGCGTGGAACCGGTCTGCATGTTGTTCATGTCCTTGTACCTGACACGAGATGGCCACAGCGAGCGCCAAGCCGCAGCGGTGTTGCCGGCGTCGCACCGAGCGCGTGCGCTGAGTGCAGCAATGCCGCGCCTCGCCGGCGCCGCTGCCTCGCCACACGGGGCATGCGATGCCAGCTCATGAGAAGCCTATGCGGATTGCCATGGACGGATGTGCGGTCGGGTAATACCGCCGGCCTTTTTCGACGCCGCTTAGCAACCGCGGCCGCACCCCGGCCTTGTGCATGATCAGCGCCAAGGCGATGCAGAACTGCACCATTTCCAGCCATACCAGGTGGTAGCCGATGCAGACGTGTGGGCCGGTACCGAACTGCAGCATGTCCACCGGCCGGATCGGCTCCGTGCGTTGCAGCCACCGTGCCAGGCGGAACTGATCAGGCGCCTCGTGCAGCAGCGCCGAGGTCGAGAAATGCAGCAGCGGGATGCACAGATGGGCGCCCGCGGGAATGCGCCGTTGGCCGAGTTGCAATTCCTGCAGGGCACGACGCGGCAGGAGCGTGGTCGCCGGATGCAGGCGCAGCGTCTCGCGGAACAGCGCCTCCGCGACCGGACACTCCGCCAGGTCCTCGTGCCGGGTCGGCACCGCGCCCACGCGTTGCGCCTCCTCGACCAGGGCGTCCCACAGCACAGGCTGCCGCGCCAGCTCGATCACCATCCAGGCCATCGTCGAGGCAGTGGTGTCGTGACCGGCAAGCAGCAGCAAGCGGATATTGGCGACCAGGACGTCATCGGAAAGCGCATCGTCGCTGCGGTCGAAGGCGCTCACCATGTCGTTGATCAACCCGGTGCGCGCGGCATGCGCGCGCGCGTCGCGGACGAACTGGCGCAACTGCGCGTCGATCCAGTCGCGGGCGGCGCGGCCGCGCCGCAAGGGCAGTCCGGGCAGGTCGACCGGGGGCGCGACGATCAACTGCAGCAGTTGCCGGTATTTGCGATGCCATCCCGGCAGGTCCTGCGCGGGGATTCCCATGAGGCTGAAGATGAGCTTGAGCATCAGGTCGCCGGTTTCGCGCAGGATGGTTGCCTCGCCGCGGTCGCGCCACGCCTGCACCCGCGCCCGGATGACGGGCGCGAACAGGTCGCCGATGCCGGCCTGGGTCAGCCCCTTGGGCAGGAACGCCGCCTTGATCGCATCGCGCGCCTGCCGGTGCGCGCCGCCGTCCTGGGCAACCAACGTTCCGCCAAGCAATTCGGGCGCGATCTCTTCGATCAGCGCCGAGGACACGTCCTTGTGCCGGAGCAGTGCGAACGCTTCCGGATCCACGCAGGTCATCAGGTGTCCGGCAGGGCCGAAATCCAGCCAGAAGTGGCTGCCCAGCGTCCGTTCTGCGCGCTGCAGCAGGCGCGGCAGGTCGCAGACAATGGCGGGAAGATGCCCGACCAGGGGGAAAGCGCCAGGCATGACCGGGATGTCGCATCGCAGCCGGTGCCGACGGTTGAGTGGGTTGAGCAGCATGTCCATCAGCAGCGCGCCGCCGCCGCCGATTCGGTGTCGCCGGCAGGGCGCGCGGCACAGCTGTTGCCACCGTCGGCGTATGTCGGCACATGCGCCAGCATGCCGCCATCGATGCACACGACCTGGCCGGTGATGAACGCAGCATCGTCGGAGAGCAGGAACGCCACGAGCGCGGCCACGTCCTCGGGACGGCCGACGCGCGGCAGGAGCTGGTGCCGGCGCAGATGCCGTTGCATGCACTCGTCCAGCTTGCCAAGGAGACGCTCGGTCATGACGAGACCCGGCGCAACGGCGTTGCAGCGGATCTGCGAGTGACCGTACTGGGTGGCGAGCGAGGCCGACAGCATGTTCATCGCCGCCTTCGAGGCGGCGTAGGACGTCTGCGCGGTATCACCGCTGAGCCCCTGGCACGACGACATGTTGACGATCGCGCCACCGCCACGGGCGATCATCCGTGGGATGGCCTGCCGGCAGCAGAGCAGCGTGCCGCGCAGATTGGTCGCCATGGTCTGGTCCCAGACCGCCAGGTCCAGGTCGAGGATCGCGCGGTCGCGCGGGGTCAGATGCATGGCGCTCGCATTGTTCACCAGCAGGTCGACCCCCCCGAAGTGCCGCTCCGCCCTCTCGAACAGCGCTGCCACCGCCTGCTCATCGGCGATATCCATGGCTATGGGCAGCGCGTGGCCTGCTTCGGCCGCGATCTGCGCGGTGCAGGCGATGGCCGCCGAGCCATCAATGTCGGCCACCACCACTCTGCCGCCCCCGCGCGCGATGGCGAGAGCGCATGCCTTGCCGATGCCGGCGCCGGCGCCGGTCACCACGGCCACTTTGCCTTCAAACCGTCCCATCGTGTCTCCTGAACTGCATTGGTCTTTCGCAGCATGCCGCTTGGCCTGCGCCGGAGAAGGCGCAGGGTCGGCGCTGGCGCACTCGTCATGGCCAGCGTCGCTTTCGACGACTCGAATGGCGGCGACCGGGCACTGGTTGGCCGCAAGCCGCACGGCGGCGTGCAGCGCCTGCGGGACCGTCGCCACGCACACTTCGGCCACGCCGTCCGGTTCGCGCTGGCGAAAGGTGCCCGGCAGCGTCAGCACGCACTGCCCGGTAGTTCCGCACAGATCCTGATCGACCAGGACGCGCATCTCAGCCCTCCTGCCCATGCAGCCGCACCGGCAGCGCGCGGAACGTCCTAAGGAACGCGGAGGGCTCCCGGGTCGGCTGCTCGGCCAATGCCAGCGTGGGGAAGCGCGCCTGGATCCGCGGCAGGCTTTCGGCCAACTGCACCCGGGCCAGTTGCGCACCAAGGCAGAAGTGGATGCCGTGGCCGAAGGTCAGCATGATCTTCCCGTCGATCGACATGCCAGGACTGGTGCCGTAGAACCGCACGGGATCGAAGCGGTCGGGATCGGCGAAGGCGTCCGGGTCGCGATTGCCGGCCGCGATCAGCACGCGCACGTCCGCGTTCTTCGGGATCACCACGCCGCCCCGTTCGATGTCGCGCTGGGCGATACGCGGAATGGAGCTGAACATGGCGGGCGCGTCGTAGCGCAGGGCTTCTTCGACGAATGCCTTCACCCCCACGGCATCTCCCTTCAGCCAGTGCCGCTGTTCGGGATACGCCAGCATCGCCAGGACCGCATGGCCGATGGCCGCGGCAGTGGTGGCGAAGCCGCCCAGCAGCATGCCCCACAGCATG
Organism: Mesorhizobium sp. M0998; assembly: GCF_040318885.1. Classification (NCBI taxonomy): domain Bacteria; kingdom Pseudomonadati; phylum Pseudomonadota; class Alphaproteobacteria; order Hyphomicrobiales; family Phyllobacteriaceae; genus Mesorhizobium; species Mesorhizobium sp. M0998. Next base: position 116,268 of record NZ_JAMYND010000009.1, on the reverse strand, counting down.
CTGATCAATTCCGCATCCGACAGCATCTCGGCATCGTCGTCGTGTGCGCCGACCAGCATTGACACGATGTCGTGGCGGGAATCGGTGCGCTTGCGCTGTATGAGGTCGCCGAAGTAGGCCTGCACTCTGGCGCTGGCCGCGTCCCCCGCAGCGAGTTGGGGATCGCTGGCGTGGGGGCTCAGGCCTTCCAGAATGGCGCTGATGCCGGTGACGAGCCCGAGAATGTCGTCCGGGGGCATGCCGAACAGTTCGCCGAAAACCAGCATGGGCAAGGCCAGCGCGAATTCCTGATGCAGGTCCACCGCCTCCCCGCGCTCCAGCGCGGGCGCCATGCCGTCCAGGCGCGCTGCGACAATGCGAGCGATGGTCGGCCTCAGGTTGTCGATCTGGCCGATGGTGAAATCGCGCGAGATCAGCCGGCGCAGACGCGTATGAGTCGGTGGTTCCTTCATGGCTAGTGTGGACGCCAGCAGATTGAGTGACAGGCTGGTCGCCGCCCGCGGGAAATAGCGCGCCAGTTCGCCCGGCGCCGGTCCCCGAAAAGCATCGCCCGTGGCCTTGAGCGCCCAGTAGATGTCGGCGTGGCGGCTCAACAGAAAGAGGCCCGACGCCGCGCGATGCACCGGATCGTGCTCGCGCAACCACCGCATGAATGGATACGGGTCCTGAATGCACGCTGGCGACGCCAGTTCGGCGAAGGCGTCCCGGCATGCTGCCGTGGTTTCTTGCACATCCATTGGTCACCTGTTGGCTGGCTGATCTGACCGGCGCGCGGCAGGCGCGCCGGCGAATTCGGAGAACATCGCGGTTCCCGGTGGCGTCCGCGCATCACCAGAGCACCGGGAACTCCTCGAACCCGCCAGTGATGATCTCCTTGCGCAACTTCAGTTCTTCGGGCGCCACGGCCAGGCGCAGCGCGGGAAAGCGCTGGAAGATCGAACCGAACACCACCTTGAGTTCCAGCCTGGCCAGCGCCGCGCCGATGCAGTAGTGCGGCCCATGGGAGAACGCCAGGTGCGGGTTTTCGTCACGTCCAATGTCGAAGATTTCCGGGTCGTTGAAATGGCGCGGATCGAACGACGTCGCCGGCAGGCCGACCAGCACCTTGCTCTCCGCGGGAACATGCACGCCCGCGATAGTCACGTCGGTCCTCGGATAGCGCATGATGCCGTCCCAGCCCGCGCCCGGCGGGTACATGCGCAGGATTTCCTCCACCGCCTTGTCCACCAGGGATAGATCGCCGACCAGGCGTTCGCGCTGTTGCGGATGGCGGAACATGGCCAGCAGGCCGAATTCGATCTGCGTGACGGTGCTCTCGTGCCCCGCCACCAGCATGCCCGCCGCCAGGCCGATCGCCTCTTCCTCGGTCGCCTTGCCCTGGTCGACCGCCGCGAGCAGATCCGTCAGCAGGTTGTCGCCCGGATCCTGGCGCTTGTCCCGCATCTTGCCGCGAATGTAGGCACGCAGTTCTTCCCAGGCCAAGCGCGACGCGCTGCGCGGGCCGCTTTCATGCTGGTGCGTCATCACCTCGTCCGACAGCCCGGCGAAAAAGGCGTGATCCTCGTAGAGCACGCCCACCAGCGCGCTGATGACCATGCCCGGAAGCGGAAAGGAGAGGTGGCGCCGCAGGTCGGCGGGCTGGGGCTGGGCCGCCAGCGTCTCGAACAACTGCGCGGCGATCGCCTTGACCTGTTGCGCGAGCAGCTTCACCCTGCCGTTGCTGAAGGCCGGCGCCACGATCGCACGTAACCGCGCATGCTCGCCCCCCTCGTGCGAGACCAGCCACCCCGGCGAACCGAGAATCACCGAATCCGGGGTGAATGCCGCCGGCGGCATTCCGGAGGGCCGGAACGCCGCGTCGGACAACACCGCCTTGGCCTCGTCGTAGCCTGTGACCCACCAGCCTTCGTGCCCGGACGGGAAGCGCACGCGGTGGATTGGACCGTTGGCGCGTAGTGCCAACATCTCGGGCGAGGGCTCAATGTGATCGACGCGCCACATCGGCAGCGTCGGCAAAGGTTGTTCGGGCATGGTGGCACTTCACTCTATAGCGATGGAAGGGCGGAAGGTGACCGGCGGGCGCTGCGGCAGCGAATGACCTAAGACGGCATACAGATGACGTCCTCCGACGGCCGGCCTGATTATCAAGATCGGCCAACGTGTAACTGTCTAGGCACACCGCGCGGCGAGATGCAGAACTTTATCCTGCACCATCGATTTCAGGATAAGGTCGGTGTGGTGGGCCTTTGAGCCGCCGCCGGCCAAGATTTCCTGAGCAAGGGTCGACAAGGGCGGCGAGCTGTTGGGTAAGGGCGGTTTCGCCGAGGACCCCCTGCCCATAGACGCTATCCGACGCGGATTTGACATTTTGCTTTTCTTTCTTCGTTCCATTCGTGCCATCCACGAAATGAAAGTCGGTCGGCGGCTCCCGGCCCGCAACGAAGGTGCTTCAAATCTCGTGCCAATTTGGCCGCAGCAGAAAAAGATTGTGGCAGCTTCTCAGCGGCTTAGCCTGAGGCCAGAGAAGAGCTAGGCGAAATAAGCCGGTGTCGCGGGCCAACAAAGGCGACGGAACAGTGTCGGACAGAACGCCTCGGGCGACCTTTAGGTCGGGCTTGCGACATTCTGGTCCAGTTTCGAACATAAGAGGGCGGCAAACAGACACGATTGTGGAATTCGATCCTCACGGAATCAGGGCGCTTGCCGAAGAGCGCGCGCTCATGGTTGCTGCGACAGGCGCGTGTTCGCGATAGCCGTGCCTCCGCACGCAAGAACACGCTAGTGGCACACGCTACGCAATCGCTGCAGTGCCCGCCGGTGTGAGGTAGTGCATCGGCTCGGCTTCCGGTTCGTCTTTGCCCAGCCGGGGCGGAAGCGCCGAATACCCGCACCATACAGCACCGTTGTTGCGTGTGGTGACGAGGCGGTTATAGCGCGCGCCCGATCTTCTAAGACACGGCCTCCGAGAAAAAGGGGGCGGTCCAAAAGCATCTCTATTTGAAATGGCACGCCGCTTGCTGCTCCTGGTCAGAGCCCATCAAAACACGATGAAAGCGACTTGCGCCATGCCCGACACGCGAAGCTCTAGACCGTGGCCTGAGGAGACGGTGCCCGTTCCCGTTGAACATCGGTACATCATCTCCTCCGGAGGTCCCTCCTCGGCGGCCGCTTTGCGCACGACTGGTCCGATGCCGGCACGCCAACACATGGCGCTCGCGCAATTGCCGTTTACCGGTTCTGATCAGCATGTGAGTGCCCAAGAGCCCCGTCAAAGAGCCACCGAAGCCAAGGTCGGCGGGTCACTGGCAAATATCGACAATACGCCGAACCAGCTCAGTAACGCGGGTCTCTTGCGTGAAGTCACATTTGAGGCCTCCACACGCGTCCGATATTGGCTACTTCGGGCCCGCTATCACTTTGTCCCGGGCACGAGCGCGAGCGATGGATGCCGCTTCCGGCGCCATAGCCTTGGAAAGATTGCTCCAGCGGCTCGACAGCCTCCACTTGCTCAGATCGATGGCGTTCGGGTGACGAAGACCAGCAGCCAAGACGTTCCCCTACATCGGGATGGAAAAAGGAGGGTGCGAGCCGCGAGGGCCTCATTTCATCCCCGGCATACGAGCCTTTGCTCGGTATTGCGCCAGCCTCTGCCAGAATCCGGCGCGCCAGTTTTTTCCTGAGGAGCAAGTTGATGACCGTTCAAAAGAAGGTTCCCTTCGTCACCTTTCTCACGCGTGTTCGCGATGAGTCAGTCCAGGGCCCAAATCCATATCGCTGGGAAGAAAAGACATCGGACGACTACTTTGCCGGCAAGCGGGTCATCCTGTTCTCGCTGCCTGGCGCCTTCACGCCGACCTGCTCGACCTACCAATTGCCCCAGTTCGAAGAGCTCTATGATGAGTTTGAGAAGGAGGGAATTGACGCGATTTACTGCCTCTCAGTCAACGACGCCTTCGTCATGAATGCGTGGGGGAAGTCCTTGGGCCTGAAGCAGGTCGAGCTCATCCCCGATGGCTCAGGCGAGTTCACACGCAAAATGGGCATGCTGGTCGCCAAGGACAATCTCGGCTTCGGGATGCGCTCCTGGCGCTACGCCGCCCTGATCAACAATGGCGTGGTGGAGCACTGGTTCGAGGAGGAAGGTTTCTCCGACAACTGCGAGGCCGACCCCTATGGCGTCTCGTCCCCGCAAAACGTTCTCGAAACGCTGAAAGCCGCCGCATGACCTAGAATACGTCTCAGTGGTGCCATTGCCGGCTCCAAGAGGCTCCTCGACAGGATTTTCGCGCTCACCATGCAATCCTCAGCAAGCCTGCTTCAGCGCCAGAAGCAATCCATGGTCGCATCGCCTCAACTCATTGAGTCGATTCGCCTGCTGCAACTGGCGCATACTGAACTGCATCAGTTCGTGGAGCGGGAAATCGAGAAGAACCCGCTTTTGGAATCTGCATCAAGCGATGGCGGGCCTTTTGACGACGTCTCGATTTCGGGAGCGGATCAGCCTGTCGGCCCTGGCGCAAACGCCGTTGAAGGACCGACCGGGGCAGGGTCGCCTGAACGGCTCGGGCAATGGAAATCACTCGGCAACACGACCAACAACCCGCCGGGCAATGGCCCTTCCCTCGACGAGTTTGCCACCCTCGCCGAAACATTGCACGACCATGTCGCTCGTCAGATCGCCCTCACTGCGTTCACACCACAGGAGCGGCTGATCGCTGGCCAGCTTGCCGCCGATCTGGAAGATACTGGCTATCTTCGGGCAAACCTTTTGGAGCTGGCCGAGAGCCTGAATGTCCATGAGGCTGTTGTGGAACGGGTTCTCGGAACCTTGCAGCAATTTGATCCACCGGGAGTTTTTGCGCGAAGTCTCAGAGAATGCCTCGAGATCCAGTTGCGCCAGCGTAACCGGCTCGACCCGGCAATGGCAGCTTTGGTTGCCCATCTTGAAATGCTTGCGCGGCGCGATTTTGAGGCACTGAAGCAGCATTGCGGAGTCGATGAAGAAGACCTTCTCGACATGATGCATGAGATTCGGGCGCTCGATCCCAAGCCTGGGAACCGATTCCAATCCGGTGCGTCTGAATCAATCATACCCGACATCTGGGTCACGCCCTCACCGCAAGGGGGATGGCAGATCGAACTCGATCCCGCCACACTGCCAAAGCTGCTGATCAACCAAAGCTACTATGCCGAAGTCTCGCGTCAAACTGCCCAAAGTGCGAAGGATAAAGTATTTCTCGACGAATGCTTGCAAAACGCGAACTGGCTAATCCGCAGCCTCGATCAGCGCGCCAAGACCATCGTTAAGGTTGCGGCTGAAATCGTGCGTCAGCAGGATGCCTTTTTGGAACATGGCGTCGCCCACCTGCGCCCTCTCAATCTCAGAACCGTCGCTGACGCGATCGGCGTGCACGAGTCGACGGTAAGCCGGGTGACCTCGAACAAGTACATGCTTACCCCGCGCGGCGTCTTTGAACTGAAGTATTTTTTCACCGTCGCAATCGCGTCCTGCCAAGGCGGCGATGCGCACTCAGCCGAAGCTGTCCGCCATCGGATCAAAGCGATGATTGCCGCAGAATCTCACGGTGACGTGCTTTCCGACGAGGACATCGCTGCCCGGCTGAAGGAAACCGGCATCGATGTTGCGCGCCGCACCGTCACAAAATATCGCGAAGCAATGAACATCCCCTCCTCCGTGCAACGCCGCCGGGAAATGCGCTTGTGTTTTTAAATTTGGGTCAAGGCAGCCAACATCAGGTTGCATTGCATCAAAGTGGAGACTTCGTTCATGACCCAATCCGCGGCAGGCGTTGTGGACGCTGTTCTGCACGACCCAGAAAAGCCCGTCCCACCGTCTGGTCCCGCATGGGGTGCGGTCATTTCGCTTTCCTTGGGCACCTTCGGGCTGGTCACGGCAGAGTTTCTGCCTGTTAGCCTGCTCACGCCGCTCGCACATGATCTCGGTATCACCGAGGGAGCGGCTGGACAAGCGATGACGGCGACCGCTATCGTCGGGGCGATCTCGGCGCCGACGGTGGCCATCATCACAAAGCGCCTGGACCGCAGGATCGTCATGTGGGCGATGACGCTGCTGCTGATCCTGTCGGACATTCTGGCGGCCGGCGCGTGGTCGCTGGCGGTTCTCCTGACTGCACGCGTCGTGCTCGGCATAGCGCTCGGAGGCTTCTGGTCGATGTCGGCAACACTGGCGATGCGGCTCGTTCCAAGCCACCTCCTGCCGCGCGCTATGTCGATCATCCTCACCGGCGTTTCCGTGGCTACCGTTTGCGCAGCTCCAATCGGCGCTTATGTCGGCGATATCTGGGGATGGCGAAGCGCCTTCATGCTCGCCGCAGTCGGCGGCGCGGCTACACTGCTGGTGCAACTCATAACCATTCCGAGACTGCCTCCGATTGGAGTGGCTAGCTTCCGCAGCCTGCTGGATGTGGCTAAGATTCCGATGGTCAAGGTCGCGCTTGTGGTCGTCCTGCTGGTCGCTTCCGGCCACTTCGCCGGAATCACTTATATCCGCGCCTTCCTCGAGAAGATTCCCGCGCTTGACGTCGAGACGATCTCGCTTGTGTTGCTTGCTTTTGGCATCGGCGGATTCTTCGGCAATTTGGCCGGCGGGCTTCTAGCGGAGTACAGTCTCAAGGCAGTCGCGGCCCTTGCACCGCTGCTCATAGCGATAGCCGCTGTTTCGCTGCTGACGACGGGAGCATCGGCCTTCGCCTCGGCGATTGCGGTTGCAGCGTGGGGCTTTGCCTTCGGCGCGGTGCCGGTGGGACTACAGACGTGGATGGTGCGGCGGGCCGTTCCCGAGCAGGCCGAAAGCGCCGGTGTGCTGATGGTCGTAGCATTCCAAGTGGCAATCGCAGCCGGCGCGATTTTCGGCGGAGTATTGGTGGACAATGCCGGGATTGCCAGTGCCATTGCCTACAGTGCTGTTGCCACGTTCGCCGCCGCCCTGACAGTGTTCCTGCTCGGCCCGAAGCGCGAAACCTAGACCGCCTGACAGAAGAGGCCTCAGCAGCGCAGCGGGACGAGAGATGCGATGCACAGCGCGGCGCGGCGCGGTCCTCCGCACGATTACGCATGGACCAGCGCAAGCGCCTCGCCGGCTTCACCTCCGGGCCAGGGACCTTCCCCGCCAGACACGCGAACCTCGCCGGCACCGGTTTCCATATTTGGCGACGGTGAGCGCTGCCGGCGCGATGGAACCCTTGCTGGCGGTCATATCCTTCACGACAAGCCGGGATTCTGGACAAGCGACAGCTACGCGCCGGCCATGCCCGTCAGAACGCCGGTGACGATGCCGCTCGATAGCGCAGACAGGTCGCGAATTGCCAGTCGTGTCAACGGCGGCCGGATTATCGTCGACCGCGCGTACCTTGTTTCGGCCGCAGACTATCGTTCGGCAGCTTGATGATGTTGACTACATAGCCTAGGAGCTATATATGACTTGGGAAGTCGTTTTTGGCGATGAGTTCGATGGGGAGTTCGAGGCGTTGCCCCAGACAGTCCAAGATGAGCTATTGGCTTCGGCTAAGCTGCTCGGTGTGTTCGGGCCCCAGCTGGGGCGACCGCATGCGGATACCTTGAATGACTCGTCGTTCGCGAACATGAAAGAACTTCGCTTCGACGCTGATGATGGTGTCTGGCGGGTTGCGTTCGCATTCGATCGGAAGCGGAAGGCGATCCTGCTCGTCGCCGGCGATAAGTCGGGCGTGAGTGAGAAGCGCTTCTATAAAAGTCTGATCGCCAAGGCGGACAAGCGCTATCAAGGGCATCTCGACCGTTTGGCGGCGGCGAAGAAGGAGAAGAAGTGATGGGACGCAAGCTTGATGACCTAATCGCTGCGCTCCCCGAGGATCGTCGGGAGCGGGTCGACGCGCGTTTCGAAGAGTTAAGGGGAGAAGTCGAGAGTCTCGGCGATTTGCGGCGTGCCGCTGGAAAGGCCCAGGCCGAAATCGCTTCGGTCCTCAAGATCAAGCAGCCTTCGGTCTCGAAGATCGAGAAACAAGCCGACATGTACTTGTCTACTCTTAAAAGCTACGTCGAGGCGATCGGGGGGCAACTCGAACTCGTCGTTCGCCTTCCCTCGCGCGCGCCCCTCCGTATAGAGCGGCTCGGCGACGTCGTGGCTCCCAAAGCCGTCTCCGTGCGTAGCGTTAAAAGAGCGGCAGGTGGACGTAATCGCACAAAGGCCGCACGCGCCGGCTGACCTCACTCTGTTTCGGCTAAAGACTACCGATGGTGCGAGATGGTCTCGTCGATGCAAGGGGCGGCAGCTCATCGCTCAATCAGCTTCGCGCCATCACATGGCACGGCTTACTTGGGCAATGCGGCGGGTTCCTGACGCCAGTCAAGGGCCGATTCTGGACGATATGCTCGGAGCCGATCTGGCAGGCGTTCATGCTGCCAAGGTTGCGTTTGCGGCCAACAAGTCCAACGGACACGCCCTGGACGAAATGCGGATCTCGCATGTCCACGAGTACCGCGTCGTACTTACGACCATTGGCACCGAAGACGCCGAGGCCGTTTTAAAACGTTGCCTCCTTGACCGGGAGTTTGGTGCCGAAGCTGCCGTCGGGCTGCAAGTGATCTGGCAGCAGCGGCACGAGCCGATGCCGGAGGGCAAGTTCGGCAATTGGCCCGACTTTGCGCGCGCTGCTACAAACCGCTCCAGAGACCGAGCCCAGACGCGCGATATTGCCGAAGTTCTCATAGCGGCTGCCCACACAGTCAAGGAGGAAGGTTCCCCTAATGACCTGGTACGCGTCGCGCGGTTTGTTGGATGTGCCGTCCTCATGCCTCATGGCGATCGAGCCGCAGAGTTCAATGAAATTCTGATTGGAAACATTACCCATGGTGTAAGGCGCGAGCTAGCGCAACGCATGGTCGTTGGTGGTCTCGTTGTTCCTGCCGACACAATCTTGAGTGGGCTTGAAGCGGTGATGGCCGAATATGGCGATCGTAAATGGATACGAGACCACGAGCTGCCCGCACTTTTCGCTTGGGTCGAGTTGCTGCCGATGTCGGACCGACCAACGGCCTTCTTCGTGGGGCTGGATATGCTCGGGACAAAATTCGATTTCAACAAATGGAATGTACGCAATTTGTTGGGCAGCGCGCGCTATCTCGAGGAGGCCCAGCGGATCGAGTTGCTGCGAGGTCTCGTGACGCGCTATCCTTCTCTGACTACCTTGAGCGAATTGACGCCGAGGGGGACGCGGAAGGCGGTTTTGACGCCGGGCCCCGTCACCCGGACATCTCGTCTGGTTTGCCGTGGCCTGTCGTCGCCAGTTCAAGTCTCAGTATTGTGAACGGCCTTTCGCCGCTCACCGCTACCCGACCACAACGGCAGCGATGCGGCGCGTTCCTGACATTCGGCCTAGGGCCGGACGGTGACCCGCAGCTTTCAGCAGCAACCGTTAGGGTAGCCGCCGTTCGCTGGAGGCTCCTTCGGCAGCGATCGTCTTGGAAGAACTGCCTCGTCTCGGACTCTGCCGTATATTCGGCCACGAATCTGCAATTATTGATGTTGAAAACGATTCAAGCTCCCTAGCCGATGGCGCGGCCTATCTTGTGCGCTTGGTTCAGGCATGCAAAGTACTCCATTCGTTCGCGCTTCCGGCGTTCGCAGATTACTGCGGCTGACACCATCTTTACATGGATTGACCATGAGACTTTCAACCGTCTATGCGCGCTTCTACAAGTCGTTTAACTTCGACCATATCCGCAAGGCGACGCCCTATGCCCAGCCCAAGGGCGATTGGGAAATGTTTCGTGACGCCTGGTATCCCTACGTTGAGGTCGAGTTCGACAGTCGGATTACGACCATCGTCGGCGCGAACGAATCTGGGAAGAGTCACCTTCTGAGTGCGGTCGAGAAGGCCGTGTCAGGGATTGGCTTCGAGCAGCGCGATCTCTGCCGCTACTCGCCTTTCTTCAGCGTGGAGCGGGAGGCGACCTGCTGGCCGCACCTTGGCCTCGGTTGGAGTATGGTCGAGTCGGATGAGGCGGAAGCGATCGCCAACGTCGCCGGCGCAAAAGATGTAAAGTTCGACCGCTTCATGATGTTCAGGGAGACGCCCGAGGCGCTCGACATTTGGATCCCAGACCCCGATAAAGGGTGGAAGAAGCACGTGGTCGAGGCGTCCTCAGTGGCACAACCGCTCGCCGACATCCTGCCGAAGCCCTTCCGTATCATGCCGGACGTCGCCTTACCCGCAGCGGTCCCCCTGCACTGGCTGGCGAATGGGGACGCCCAGCCCAGCAGCATCTCCGACCGCAGACAGCGCACAACGCTGCTCGAAGTCGCCGGCAGCTTCGCGGAGATGCTGGGAGATGATAAGATATTCGCCGCCAACGCTCCCAATATACGGCTGGCGCTGTCACCAATCGCGAACGCCCTCCGCGAGGCTCGCCGCGTAGATGGCGCGGAGAAGTCGCTCGCTCTCGCGCGCGATTTGCTCTTGAAGCTCGGCAACGTCGAGCCGGCTAGGCTGAAGGATCTGCGGGAGGCGATCGCGGACGGCAAGGAGGGCTACGCCAACGCGCTAGTGGAAGCCATTAACGAACAACTGGAGCGCTACCTCAACTTCAAAAAGTGGTGGGTCCAGGACCGTGATTTCTCGCTGAAGGTCACACCGCGCGAACACGAGTTGGTATTCACGATCAGGGACCGTACGGGGACCGAGTATACCTTTGACGAGCGCAGCAGCGGCCTCAAATACTTCCTCTCATATCTCATCCAAGCCCAGTCGCACCGTCCACAGACTGAGCGCGAAAGCCTCTTACTAATGGACGAACCAGATACCTACCTCTCCGCCGAGGCTCAGCAGGACCTCATGAAAGTCCTCCAGGATCTTGCCGACCCTCAGGACGGCCGCCCACCGGTGCAGGTGATCTACGTCACGCACTCGCCGTTCCTGCTGGACAAAAACTACGCCGAGCGTATCCGAGTGCTCGAGAAGGGGCGCGGCTATGATGGCACCCGGGTTGTTCGAAACGTTTCGCGAAACCACTATGAGCCCCTTCGCTCTGCCTTCGGCGCGTTCGTCGGCGAGACGGCCTTCGTGGGGTCAGTCAACTTGCTCGTCGAGGGGATCACGGAGCAGGTGCTTCTCGCCGGAGCCGCCCGAATCATGCGGCAGAGGCGGCCTGGCGTAACGGCCGAGACCCTCGACCTTAACAATCTAGTAATTGTGCCCTGCGGATCGGCGAGCGAGATCCCTTACATGCTCTACCTGATCAGAGGTCGGGATACCGACAAGCCGCCTGTTGTCGCCCTCCTCGACTCTGACCCCGCAGGCAACGATGCGGCCAACCATATGCGGACGGACAAGAAGGCGAAGCGCCTGATCGACAGCCAACATGTCTTGCAGCTGGGAGCACTTGAACTCGCAGACGGCGTCGAGGTGAAGGAGATTGAGGACCTGATCCCCGTTGAACTCGCCACCGCCGCGATGAACGCGTGCATCGGCGAGATCACGCGGTTTCGCGATACGGAAGCTCCTACCATCTCCCTGCAAAGCATTCAGGCCCAGATTGAAACCGGCAAGTCGATGTTCGCCGCCATTCAGGCGGTCGCCAAGGCAGAGAGCGGACATATCGAGAAGCTCGGCTTCGCACGCGCCGTCGTTGAGACAATCGAGCGAGATAAGGGTGAGCTCCAGGGGCCTATCGACATCTTTCTCGAGCGCATGTCCAGCCTCTTCAAGGCTGTAAACAAGGCGAGGCGGCAGGCACAGCGGGAAGCGAACCGCGAACGCCTCGGGGCAATGATCATGCGCTATCACAGGATCTTCATCCGCGATCACAAGAGCAGCGGGACTTGCGAGCAGGGTGCCGAGATCCTCGAGGAGATCCAGAGCCAGCTCGACGACACGCCGCAGTCCGACGACGTCCGCATCCGCATCCAGGTCATCCGCCGCGAGTTCGCCCTGGACGAGGACCCTTCAGCGGCGATACCTCACTTCGAGGCGTTTGTGGAGAGTCTAGCGAATCTCAGATTGCCCATGCAGGAGGTTGTCGAGCCTGACACGACGAGCAAGACCAAAGTGGCCGCATCCATATCGAGCCTATTCAAGGGCGAGGCCGCCTCAACTGAGGCAGTTGAACTCTTAGCCGAAACTAGCCCTTCTGAATTGGTCCAGCCGCCCGCGACTGCTACAAAAAAGACTGCTGCCGGGCAGGCTCCGCCCGCTTCGACGGCTGCCTGACTCGCCCGTCAGATCGAGAGGCGCTGCTGTTCAGCATGGCTCGTGCGTCGGACTGAACTGAAAAAACGTCAGGTTTCCGGATCCGGGGTTGGCGAGTCCAGCGTCCGAGATTGGGCGCATAGCTGCCAATAAGACACGTAGAGTTAAACGCCTTCGTGCTGACGTGAACGACCTGCGAGGTCGCGAGCGTTAGAAATTCGAAGCCTCCTGAATCTATCCTAAATCCGAATCTAGTGACCTAATTTGTCCAACAAGCACACGCAATTCGGGTTGAGGCGTGATCCAGAAAGTTCGAAAAGCTTCCAGGAACCCCAGCGCGCGCCCTGCCGGAACCTGGCCGAGAATGATGGCGGAGCCGGCAGCAACGAAATTGATGGCCACGCCGGAGACAATCTGGCCGCCCCAATGGGTGAGCGAGGCGAAACTGTGCACTAGCGCGAACAATGACGGCGGTGAACCGCGGCCGCCCAGGCGCCGCAACCGCGAGGCAGGCGAGCAGCAACGGCCCGGAGAACACCAGTTGCGCGGCGGCGGTGGTGCGGGTCGCATCCTGCACCGCCATGATGACGGCGCCCGCCGAAGCGAGCATCGCGAGCAATCGGACAGCAGGCACAGCATTCAAATCCTCGAAGGCGTCCGTCGACATTCGACAAGAGACACATGGCGCGGCGCGAGCGCTGGGGCTGTACGACTGACGAAAGCGGCTCTCAATCCGAGGCGATGCCGTTCTTGATCCGCGTGAGGCGGCTTTCGCCTTCCTCCGGGCCGAAGCAGCTTTCGAAATCATTGCAGTCCCGGCAACTGGGGGCGCTGCACAGCGAAAAACCTTCGGCCTCGCAGAGCTTTCGGTAAAAGTATTTTTTCCATTTCATGTTTTGGGTGTTGCCGGCCGCCAGCGTCGGAAAATGCGAGGCGAGCAGGCGGCCGAGGTCGGTTCGATTAAAAAGGCCAAGGTCCTGCCAGAGGTGGTCATTGCGCATGGCACGCCGGGCGATGATCTTGGCGAAGCGGGCGCTCGCCGGGTCGCCATGTCGGGCATGCGCCAGCAGCAGTCCATGCAGAAGTTCTTCTTCCAGATCCGGCTCGGGCTCGCTCACCTCTTTCAAGGCAAACGCGTTGATAGGAAAAGCAGGGAAACAGCGGACCAGGACATCGCGCAACTCGGCGCGCGAAAGTCCGGTTGCCTCCGTCGCCGTCGCCTCGCCGGCCTCGATCTCCTCGAGCGCACGTGAAAGCACACAGGCAAGCACATGCTGGTCGAACCTCCTCTCCAGCTCGATGTGCGGCCATTGGCCGGTGCTGAGCCGGGCATAATGTTGGGCAAATATGGTGCGTTCTCCTGGTTTCGTCCTATCAAATCATGCAGAGACCCGGCCTGCCGCAACATGGGTCGGGCAGTTCTTCGGTATGGCACTCCGGGTCGCCTCGCGTCGAGTAGTTCGGCAATTCTCGTCTGGTCCGTCGGCTCTGACGCAAATTCTGTGATTGGAAGAGGTGTTCGCGAACCCCTGCCCTGCCGTTTGCGCCTCACGGGGAACACTGGCGCCGGAAATGCCCCTGCAGAGTTGGACGTGAACCGTGCGGGACAGAGGTCGCGTGCTGAGTGCGGCCACATGGTTCAAGCCCGCCAGACTCTCGGCTGAATGAGTCCTCAAAGCGCGCAGCGGGTGAGTTCCAGCGCACGTTCAGGACAGGATCGCGCGCCCCGCGATGCAGGCAGTTCCTCCCCTTCCGCAACTTCAATGTCACCGGGCAGGATGTAGCCCTCGTCATCAAGCTTGAAGATGTCCGGCGCTTGCGCCGCGCATCGCGCGTGACCCTGGCATTTGGCCTTTTGGACGATGATGCGCATTGCGCTGCCTCCATTGTCTGTGCCCCGGGTCGGGGCGGGCCTAAGACCAGTCCAGGATCAAATTTTCGATCCCGAACACATGGCCGCCAGAAGTTATCGGTGCCGTACCCTGCTTGATCCTGAAAGCCGGGATGCGCGCCAACCACTCCTCCAGGCCAATGACAATCTCCCGCCGGGCAAGGTGTGAGCCAAGGCAACGGTGGGGACCATAGCCAAACGCTGCGTGGCGGTTGTCCTCCCGCTCCAAATCGATTGTGTTGGGGCATTCGAATTCCGCCGGGTCACGATTGGCAATCATCGTGGCGCAGGAAACATAGTCCCCCTTCCGGATCGGCGCGCCTTCGAAGTCGATATCTTTCGTAGCCACGCGGATCAACTGAATGGGCGGATAGGCCCGCAGCAATTCTTCGGTTGCGAGCGGGATGCGGTCCGGTTCGCTCCGCAGCAATTGCTGATCTTTGAGGTTGCGCGCGAGGTACGCCAAGTCAAAGCCTATAGCTGCTGCGACCGTGTCGAGCCCAGCGACGAAGACAAGCACGCCGATGCCGCGGACTTGGGTGTCCGTCAGCCGGCGGCCCTCGACCCGTGCCTGCACGATAAAGCTCATGAAATCGTCAACCGCCTCCTGGCGGCGCATGGCTGCAAGTTCGTCGATGAATGCCACGATCGTCCGGGCAGCCACAGGTCGTTCCTTATCGTCGCCGTGGAGCAGATCTTTCCCCCAGCCGACGAATGTATCGAGTCGGTCATCGGGCAACCCCAGAAAGCGAAGAAAGGTGCTCACCGCGAAAGGAAAGGCAAAATCCTTCATCACGTCGCAGCTTGTGCCCGACGCGGCGATCCTTTCGATCAGCTCGACCGCCCGTTCGCGGACAGCCGGTTCCAAAGCCAACACCCGCTTTGGCGAAAGCAGCGGATTGAGCAGTGAGCGAAAGACGCCATGGGCCGGTGGATCGAGCTCAAGCGGGATCGTCGGCCAGTTTTCACCCAGTATGGAGGAGAAGATGCTGCGATGGCTGGAAAAAGTCTCTGCGTCCTGCAGCACCTTCCGCTGGTCCGCGGCACGGGTGATGACCCAGGTACCCCGGCCATCTTGCGTGTTGTAGCGGGAGTAAAAGATCGGAGGCCCGTCATGTACGCAAGCGACAGCTGCGTGTGGATCCCCGTTGGGTGTTGGTGGCATCCCTGGCGATGTAAACAGGCTGAAGTCCCTCACCATTTCGGGCGGGACATGATCTGGAACGGGGTTGGTCGCCATTTTGTTTTCTCTACATTGGCGTTCATGGCTCGATTGAGATTGCACCGCTGTTCATAAAGTCGATTTCCAGCATGGGCACGTCTCTTGTCGGGCGCCTTCTAGATTCTGTCGCTTGATACAGCCCACCTGCACCAGCGCGGATGAGATCGGTTGCGAAGTCGATCAGAAGGGGCATCTCCGCCGCGCTGCGGGCATGAAGCAAAGCCGCCGCTTATCCCCGTTAGGGTTGAGAGGCTGGTCAATCACCTCTGAGCTCCGTGACGCACTGCTGATGCCCTGCTGATCAAATTCTCGAAGCAAGTCGCGTGCCGGATAGGCGTACCCATGGCGCTGCACCAAGCAATGCCAGCCTGCACTAGGCCCGCCGCTGATGATCACGTGTCCATCATTCTTAGGACAACGTCCGACAACCGACATCCGTGGTCGGTTTTGTCGAGTCCGCGACATCGGGCTGTTCGGCTTGGCTGCTGCTGCACAGCCTTCCGGTCGACGAGCGAGGAGATCGCTCGCACGGCCCGGATTGAGCAACGACGCGATCCAGCGCAAGGTTCGGGTGCGGTCCGACAAGACCCGGCCGCGCTTCCGCTTCGGTTCGGCGCTGATGGCATATGCGTTGTTGTAGCCGCTGCAAGGATTTCCGGTCAGACGAGCGATGCACTCGTGCGCAGCGATCCGGCCGGCGACGGGCCTGACTGTATCGATGCGGTCAATTCCGGCGTGCACACCTGACCGTGCGTATGCGCTAACACGGCAAGCTCTATCGCACATGGACCTATATTTCCTCGCGAGCCGCTGTCGGAACGTGGTGCCGAGCCCTATGGCGGCCGGTTCAATCCGAGGGCCTGTCGGCACTCTACACATCCCTGTCAGTCGGACCCGGTACGCGTGGCAGACTCTCGGCCAGAAACCGCCAGTCGCTGCGCTCGCGTTCGCCTTCCTTGCGCGTGCCGAAGAACTGGATGATCATCTTGCCGTCGGCGCCATAGGCTTCAACGGACGTGACGTGACCGTCCCTCGTCGGCTTGCGCACGGCCCAGACCTCGCGGATGTGATGAGTCCTAAGATGCAGATGGAAGGTCTCGTCGAGCACATTGATCCGCGGCCCGATCTGCTTGACCGACTTGATCGGGCCGGAATGGATCTGGATGCAACCACGATTGCCGACAAAGCACATGATCGGCATCTCGTCTTCGGCCGCCTGTTGGAACAGGGCGCCAACGGCATCATTGTCGAGCAGCCAGGCGTAATCCTCGTCGGCCATACGCATCGCCTGGCAGCGGCTGAGCTTCAGTGTCTTCAACATATGGTAGAACTGATGCACGTCGCTCAGCCGGCTCCAGTGCTCGCGTAGGTCGTCGACCGTGGCGGCTTGGTCTGGACTCACTGCGTTATCGCGCGCCCCGCTCGCCTCGACCGATATGATCGGCTCCTGGTCGGAGGATACGAGCTCTGCCGCCAGATTCTGGTAGGCGTGCAGGTTCGAGGCGGGCCTGAGATGTACTTTGTGCATCGCCTCGCCGGTGGCATCAAAGAATTGCAGGCTGCGGCGGATCTCGGCTCCCTCGCGCTTCTCGACGGCGAAGCCATACGCCCACGCTTTCGGGAAGATGCGCAGGTCGATCTCGTCGCCGAGCACCATGGCATGCGGGTTGCCGGTGACCACTTTGTCGTAGACGCCGATCTTTTGGTGCACGGCACTTTGGTTGCGGGTGACCGCCATCACCTCGCCGACCGCTTCGAGGCCGGTCAGCAGATCATCGACGCGCGGCTCGATGCGCACCGCGCCGTGACCACAATGCGCCGCGACCAATTCGGCTTCCGAAATGCCCAATCGAGCGGCGAGATCATGCTCCCGGATTTTCGGATTGTCTTCGCACGCCCGCCGGATTTCGTCCGGCGACGGTTTCTCGCGCTGGTCCATGTCTTACCCCTGCTTCCACCTACGTGTGAGGATCAGCTGCCCTGCCGGTGAATCTTCAGCCGATCGGGCGCGCCGTAATGCTCGACCCTGATCTGCTGCTGGCCCGTGAACAAAGTGTCGCTGGACAGCGTGCGCACGTCGTCGCACCCGCGCGAAAACCGGGGGTGCTATCGGAGCGGCGAGACCCGAGTGACACGTGCAGGCACATGCCGATGGAATCTCATCGAGCCGGTCGGTGGCCACCGGGCGGTGGTGAGCGATTGTGGGTGTTGTCGCAATCGGCCAATCGGTCATTCGGATGCCACGGGCGGCGCTGCTTCGCCAAACAAAGCGTGTCTGACCCAGTCCTGACATGTTGCTCCCTTGCTTCGCCGCATCGATCGCGAGGGCACCCACGACACGATTGTGGATCGGCAGTCTCTTGCCGCCTCGCCAGTGGAGCTTCAAAAACCGTGCCAATTGCGCCGAAGCAGCTCAGAAGGAGTCTTCTGTAATGGTCATTGGTTTAATGTGAGTTCAGCCAACAACTCAGGCCCAACATCCCGCGTGGCGGACCCGACAAACCCGACAGTACGTGTCGGTTGGCCGACACCTTCGCAGCAATGGACTCACAAGAACCACCGCAGGGTCAGAGATGCCGCGCTGTGTTGAAACGGTTTTCGCTTTGGCACGGTGCATGCAGCGTGATGCGCAAGCAGGTCCCGGACTGAGGAGAATGGAGCCATGATTACGCTCACCGACAACGCTGTTGCCGCCATCAAGACTGCTCTTTCCCGCGCCAGCGAGCCGGCGGAAGGCTTTCGCATCATGGTCCAGGCCGGCGGCTGCACCGGCTTCAAATACTTAATGGGCCTGGAGAGCGTGTCGCGCGAGGGCGACGCGATCACCGAGACAGATGGGATCAAGCTGTTCGTGGACGCGGGCTCCCAACCCCATGTCGCCGGCATGACCGTCGACTTCCTCACCGGGCTCGAATCTTCCGGCTTTGTCTTCGATAACCCCAACGCGCGCGAGAAGTGCGGCTGCGGCAAGTCCTTCAGTTGATCGCCCGAAGCGCCTGTGCGGGTCCATGAAGCGATTGCCGCCAACGGACTCTTTTGCGGAAGAGGAGGCTTACATGGCCGGCACAACAGATGTCCCCGTCCTCAACAACAAGGCAAGGTCAAAGCCGATCTCGGGACCGGCAATCGCTTCCGGTAGGATGCAAAGAACGTCGCCTGCCGAAACAGTTCGGTTCCTGGTGGCACCCGAGCTGCTGGCGGCCAAATCGCGCCGCTGCGCCAAATTCGGCTTATCGATAACGTTGTCGTGTTCGGGCGTCCTTACCTGCGGGCTGACGGCGGCCACTGCGGACTTGGCCATGTCGACGCCGATCCGGTCTACGTCAAACTCTCGGGCGTCCGCGCCGGCTGCCAGTTCGGGCCCATCATCATCAACGGCATACGCCAGAGGCTCAATGAGGCGGTCGCGCGCTCGCGTCATTCCGGTCAACTGAGGATCGCACATGAAACCTGTCTACCTCGACAACAACGCAACCACACGGGTCGATCCTGGGGTCGTGCAAGCGATGTTGCCGTTCTTTAGGGATCAATTCGGCAACCCTTCGTCGGCGCATGCTCTCGGCGCCTCAGTCAGTGCGGCGGTGAGAAAGGCGCGGAGGCAGTTGCAAGCTCTGATCGGCGCGGAGTTCGACGATGAGATCACCTTCACCTCGGGTGGGACAGAAAGCGACAATGCAGCGCTTCTTTCGGCGCTCGAGGCGGCGCCCAACCGAACCGAGATCGTGACGTCCGCGGTCGAGCATCCCGCCGTGCTGACGCTCTGCGCGCATATTGAGAAGACCCGCCGCGTCAAGGTGCACAGGATCCCGGTGGATTGCCGTGGCCGGCTCGACCTCGACGCCTATATGGCCGCCCTCACCCCACAGGTGGCAATCGTCTCGATAATGTGGGCGAACAATGAGACTGGTGTGATCTTCCCCGTGGCCAGGCTTGCCGAGTTGGCCAAGGAAGTGGGCGCCCTTTTCCATACCGATGCTGTGCAGGCGGTCGGCAAGCTTCCGATGGACCTGAAGTCGACCGCAATCGACATGCTGTCGCTCTCCGGCCACAAGCTGCACGGGCCGAAAGGGATCGGCGCGCTTTTCGTAAAACGTGGCGTCAATTTCCACTCGCTGATCAAGGGGGGCAACCAAGAACACAACCGGCGTGCTGGCACCGAGAATACGCCCGGCATAGTCGGGCTCGGCATGGCGGCCGAACTCGCCTTGAAATTCATGGACGACGAGACCACACGGGTAAAGTCGCTCCGCGACCGTTTAGAGGACGGGATTCTCCAGCGCATCCCAGGCACCTGTGTCACTGGAGATCCCCTGGAACGGTTGCCCAACACCGCAAACATCTCCTTCGAACATGTCGAAAGTGATGGAATTCCACTCCTCCTCAGCCGCGTGGGCATCGCGTGTTCCTCCGGCTCTGCCTGCACCTCCGGCTCTCTGGAACCGAGCCATGTCCTGAGCGCGATGAAAACGCCACACGCGGCAGTCCGCTTCTCCTTGGCGCGGGACAACGGCGAAGCGGACGTCGACCGGGTGCTCGAGGTCATGCCGGCAATCGTGGAGAAGCTGCGTGGCTTTCCCAGTTCTGGGCCGGGTAAGCGAAGCTCCGAAGACGTTCAATCCGGTCTATGCCTGAGCGGCAGCAGAACCGGCTACCGTTCATGACCCGTCATGTCTTTCTCAACGATACGACCTTGCGCGATGGCGAGCAGGCGCCCGGCGTCGCCTTTACCACGACGGAAAAGCAGGAGATCGCCGAGTCTCTTGCGGCGGCCGGCGTCACAGAGATCGAGATCGGCACGCCGGTCATGGGCGCCGACGAGATCGAAACAATTCGCGCCGTGGTCGCGCGGTGTCTCCCGGTTCGGCTCATGGCCTGGTGCCGGATGACGTCGCTGGATCTCGATGCAGCGATCGAGAGCGGCGTCCACGCCGTCAATCTATCGCTGCCTGCGTCGGACATCCAACTTGCCGCCAAGCTCGGCCTCGATGAGGCGGGAGCGCTCCAGGTCATCGAACATATGGTCAGGCGCGCAGCCGCCGCCGGCTTCTTCGTCGCGGTGGGCTGCGAGGATGCCTCGCGGGCCAATCGGGATCATCTCGCCCGCGTCATCGAGACGGCTGCACACGCCGGCGCAAGCCGCGTCAGGCTAGCCGACACAGTCGGCGTTCTCGACCCGTTTTCGACCTTCGAACTTGTCGCCCAGCTTGTGGCGCAGTCTCCAATCGACCTTGAATTTCATGCGCACAACGATCTCGGACTTGCTGCCGCCAACACGCTGGCCGCGATCCGCGCAGGCGCGCGCCATGCGTCCGTCACCGTCCTGGGGCTCGGCGAGCGTGCGGGCAATGCCGCGCTGGAAGAGGTGGCCGCCGCGATGGCGGTCTTCGACGGCGCGGATACCGGCATCGAGCTGACCGCATTGCCCGACCTCGCCGCCCAGGTGGCTTGGGCCGCCCGCCGGCAGACCGCGGCCATTAAGCCGGTCGTCGGCGCCGATGTTTTCACCCACGAATCCGGCATTCACGTCGCAGGGCTGCTGAAGGACTCGCGTACTTATCAAGGGCTCGATCCGGCTCTCGTGGGCCGCTGCCGGCGTATCGTCATCGGCAAGCATTCCGGCGCCACTGCGATTGCCCATGTGCTGAGCGAAAGCGGTCGCGATCTCGACCCGGATCTGGCAGCCGCGATGGTGGCCCGCGTCCGGCGCGAGGCGGCCGAGACCAAATCGACCGTCACTGCAACTCAACTGGTCGAGCTCTACGATGGAATGTGCAGCGAGGCATCCCTCGCGGAGCTGTGCGGGTCCAGGTCAGCCGTGCGCGAGCGCACCGACACCACAGTTTTCCGACCAGGGAGAATGCAATGAATTGTTCCGCTGACAGCCGCCCCATCGACGTCACCGACATCCTCGCACGACTGAAGCGCCTGTCGGCTGCGGAGGAGTTCTTTGCAGTCCTTGGCGTCTCCTATGACCCGAAAGTGCTGAATGTCTCGCGGCTCCACATCATGAAGCGCGTGGGCCAATACCTTGCCGAAGAAGATTTCTCCGGTCTGCCCGACCAGGTGATTGCCGCGCGGGTGCGGGCGACGCTCGAACGCGCTTACGAGGACTTCGCGATTTCCTCGCCGCTCACGCATCGGGTCTTCAAGGTGCTCAAAGACCACGATCCGAACAAACCTGCCACGCCGGGCCGCACCTTTGTCCCGTTCGACTCCGTACTGAAGCGGTTCGGACAGGAATGACCGCGACACGGGTCGCGACGCGACAATGTCGAGAAGCCGACAAATCCGGTCATCACCACGGCGCCCTCAGAAGCAACCAATCGCAGAGGGGGCACGCAAAACAGTTGGCACGAATGATGCAAACCAAGGAGATGAACCGCCAAGCCCGCATCCGGACAGGAGCCTGGAGAAACCGCCAATGCACATCGTAATCTGCATCAAGCAGGTGCCGGACTCGGCACAGATAAGGGTCCATCCGGTGACGAACACGATCATGCGCCAGGGTGTTCCGACCATCATCAACCCTTACGACCTGTTCGCCCTCGAAGAAGCCCTCAGACTGCGCGACGCCTATGGTGGCGAAGTCACCGTGCTCACTATGGGTCCGCCCATGGCAGAGGACGCGCTGCGCAAGGCGCTCGGTTACGGCGCCGACCGAGCGGTGCTCTTGACCGACCGCTATTTTGCCGGCTCCGACACGCTGGCGACCTCGTTCGCCCTTTCCCAGGCAATCGCGAAGGTTGGCGAGACGTTCGGCACGCCAGACCTCGTCTTCACCGGCAAGCAGACGATCGATGGCGACACCGCCCAGGTCGGGCCCGGCATCGCCAAGCGCCTCGGACTCCTGCAATTGACCTATGTCGCGAAGATCGCCTCTATTGACCTTGCTGCACGCGAGATCAGGGTCGAGCGCCGCTCCGAAGGCGGCACACAGATGCTGAAGAGCAGGCTCCCTTGCCTCATCACCATGCTGGAAGGCACAAACGAGATCCGCCGGGGCTCGATCCAGGACGCCCTGTGCGCCGCGCGCAGCCAGGTTTTGAAATGGAGTGCGGCCGACGCCGGCATTGAGGATCTCACCAAATGCGGCCTGCGCGGTTCACCGACGGTGGTCAAGCGCGTTTTCGCGCCTCCTGCGCGAGCGGAAAAGGCGGCAAAAATCGACACCGCCGATATGGCCTTGCGCGATGTCGCTGACGAACTCATCACGGCAATCTTCACCCGCCAGCCGGCATTGGAACATGAGCTCGCCTTCAACGGCGGCGTGTGAGAGGGCAAGGAGCAGACGATGTCGACCGCGAACCGAGAAACCCCTCGCCCTGCCGCCAGCCGTGCCGGAATAAAGAAGGAGCTGCCCGCGCATTTCAAGGACTACCGGCACGTTTGGGTTTTCATCGAGCTCGAACGCGGTCAGGTCCATCCCGTATCATTCGAACTGCTCGGCGAAGGCCGCAAGTTAGCAGACAAGCTTCAGGTCCAGCTTGCGGGCGTCGTGCTTGGACCGCCGGGAGAGGCCATCGGGAACGCCGTTGCCGAAGCCTTCGCTTATGGTGCCGACCTGGTCTACATCGTCGAGGAGCCGCTGCTCGCCGACTACAGGAACGAGCCTTTCACCAAGGCGATGACGGATCTGGTCGATACCCACAAACCCGAGATCCTTCTTCTCGGTGCCACCACACTCGGCAGGGATCTTGCCGGCTCCGTGGCGACGACCTTGCAGACAGGGCTCACGGCCGACTGCACCGAACTCGATGTGGATACCGACGGTTCGCTCGCCGCCACCCGTCCGACTTTCGGCGGTTCGTTGTTGTGCACGATCTATACGCTCAATTTCCGCCCCCAGATGGCGACAGTGCGACCGAGGGTCATGCCCATGCCGCAGCGGGCGGATAAACCGGTTGGGCGTGTCATCCGGCACAAGCTCTCGGTAGCCGAGGACGAGATCGTTACCAAAATCCTCGGCTTCCTGCCGGATAGTCAGTCGGCAAAGGCAAATCTTGCCTATGCCGACGTCGTGGTTGCGGGAGGCCTCGGTCTAGGCGCGGCGGAGAACCTGCAGCTTGTGAAGAATCTCGCGCGGGCAATCGGCGCCGAGCATGGCTGTTCGCGCCCGTTGGTCCAGAAGAGCTGGATGCCAGCTGATCGGCAGATCGGCCAAACTGGCAAGACCATCCGGCCGAAGCTTTACATAGCGGCCGGGATTTCCGGCGCCGTCCAGCATCGGGTTGGCGTCGAGGGGGCGGATCTCATCGTGGCCATCAACACCGACCCGAACGCGCCGATTTTCGATTTCGCTCACCTCGGGATCGTCACCGACGCGATCCGCTTCCTGCCCGCACTGACGGAAGCCTTCACCCGGCGGCTGTCGCCCCACAGTCGCGATAAGCTTGCGAGCTAAGGGATGGACATGATTGAGGAACAATTCGACGCCATTGTTATTGGGGCCGGCATGTCCGGAAACGCAGCTGCTTACACCATGGCCAGCCACGGCCTGAAGGTGCTGCAGTTGGAGCGGGGTGAATATCCGGGCTCCAAGAATGTCCAGGGTGCCATCATGTACGCGAACATGCTGGAGAAGATCATCCCGGATTTCCGGGACGATGCGCCTCTCGAGCGGCATTTGGTTGAACAGCGGCTTTGGGTGATGGACGACACATCCCATACCGGGATTCACTATCGGTCGGACGACTTCAATGAGGCGAAGCCCAACCGCTACACGATCATCCGTGCCCAGTTCGATAAATGGTTTTCGCGTAAGGTGCGCGAGGCCGGCGCGACGGTTCTGTGCGAGACGACCGTGACGGAACTCATCCGTGACGCCAAGGACAGGGTGATCGGCGTCCGCACAGACCGGGCCGGCGGAGCCATCTACGCGGACGTGGTCGTCCTCGCAGAAGGTGTATGCGGACTGCTTGGCACGCGGGCCGGCCTGCGCGAGATGCCGAAGCCGCAAACCGTGGCGCTCGCCGTCAAGGAAATGCATTTCCTGCCCGAAGAGGTCATTGAGCAGCGGTTCGGCCTCAAAGGCGATGAAGGCTGCGTGATCGAGGCGGTGGGCACGACCTCCCGCAGCATGGCCGGGCTCGGCTTCCTCTACACCAACAAGGAGTCGATCTCACTGGGCATTGGCTGCCTCGTCTCCGATTTCGCCGCGATGGTCGAGAGCCCTTACGTCCTCCTCGACGCCTTAAAAACCCATCCTTCGATCCGGCCGCTGATCGCCGGCTCGGAAGTGAAAGAATATTCCGCGCATCTCATTCCCGAAGGCGGCTACAAGGCTATTCCGCAGCTCTTTGGCGACGGTTGGGTCGTGGTCGGCGATGCCGCGCAACTGAACAACGCCATTCACCGCGAGGGTTCGAACCTCGCCATGACCTCCGGCCGCATCGCGGCTGAGGCAATCATCGAGGTCAAGAGCCGCAACGATCCTATGACCAAACGGAATCTCGCCCTTTACAAAGCCATGCTGGACAAGTCCTTCGTGGTCAAGGACCTAAGGAAATACAAAGACATGCCGGCCTTGCTCCACACCAATTCCTGCAATTACTTCACGGCTTATCCGCGGTTGATGTCGCAAGCCGCGCAGAACTTCATGCGTGTCGACGGCACGCCGAAGATCGAGAAGGAAAAGGCGACCACGGCGGCCTTCATCAAGGCGCGCTCGCGCTGGGGGTTGGTCAGCGACGCGGTCCGCCTTGCATTGGCGTGGCGCTGAGGGGAGACGAAATGACGATCGCAGTGACGAAGTCACGTGTCGAGGACAAGCTTTACCAGAACCGCTACTTGGTGGATTCCGGCCGTCCGCATATCAAAGTGCGACCGCACGAGAGGCCAAGCGCGAACTTGCTCGCGCTGACCCACGTCTGCCCCGCGAAATGTTATGAGTTGAACGACAAAGGTCAGGTGGAGATCACTGCCGACGGCTGCATGGAGTGCGGCACCTGCCGGATTTTGTGCGAGACCAGTGGCGAGATCGAGTGGAACTATCCACGCGGCGGCTTCGGAGTCCTCTTCAAATTCGGATGAGGACGCACGCACCGTATCAAGCGGGTCAATCTTGGTACACCTGAGGTCGCGACCAACGCCAAGTCTATCGTTGCTTGAATTGCCGCGCCACGAAGAGAAGCTCGTCAATACTGTGCTTTCACAATTCAGACTCAGACACAAAAGGAGGAGCACTCTGGACGACAACCGCTGAGGTGTTTCCATGGCTCACGTACCGCAAGATCGGGTCGACGAGGTAGCACCTCGGGATACCCGCCCTGAACCGCCCATCAAAAGCATGCCCCAAGCAGATATCGCGCTCAGGGGACTCTACGAGATATCGAAGGTGCTGACCGCCCCCAGCGAGCTGGAGATTACGCTCGCCAATGTCGTGAACATCCTGCCTTCGTTTCTGCAGATGCGTCACGGAGCAATCGTCGTCCTGGACGCTGAAGGAGAGCCGGAGATTGCCGCAACTGCCGGCAATACCCACGCACCTCAATCAGGCACTCGCCGCGTCATACCACAGGCCATAACAGATCAAATCGTCGCTACGGGGACGCCGCTCTTCATACCGGACGTCCGCAAGTCCCAACTATTTCAGGCTGACCTTCAAACATCTTCGAGCAGCGGCACCATCCCAATTGCCTTTATCGGTATCCCGCTAAAGGCTGATCATAAAATCCTTGGGACATTGTCGATCGACCGCGCCGGAGACGGCGCCACCGACTTTCGCGACGACGAGGACACATACTTCCTGACGATGGTCGCCAACCTTGTCGGCCGGACGATCCGTCTCCATCGCATCCTGAGTACAGATCGTCAGCGGTCTGTCCATGAGCAATGCAGACCGGAGAAATCGCCCAACGAGGGGAGGACCTACGACCCTGCCCGGCATGCGGATGTCAAAATCGACGGGATCATCGGGGAAAGCCCCGCACTCAAGCAGGTGCTCGAAACCGTCTCGGTCGTAGCAGGGACCAATTCCACCGTGCTACTGCGGGGTGAAAGCGGCACCGGCAAGGAATTCTTTGCGCAAGCCATCCATAAGCTCTCACGTCGGAGGAAGAAGTCTTTCGTCAAATTGAACTGCGCCGCACTGTCTGAAAGCGTTCTGGAGTCAGAACTGTTTGGGCATGAAAAGGGCGCTTTCACGGGTGCTATCTCCCAGCGCGCCGGTCGTTTTGAATTGGCAAATGAGGGAACGCTGCTACTTGATGAAATCGGCGAGATTTCGCCGGCCTTTCAAGCCAAGCTGTTGCGTGTCTTGCAGGAAGGCGAGTTGGAGCGAGTCGGCGGCACCAAAACGCTACAGGTCGACGTGCGCCTCATATGCGCCACCAACAAGGACCTCGAGACGGCCGTCATAAAAGGGGAGTTCAGGGCCGACCTTTATTACCGCATCAATGTGGTGCCAATTATCCTGCCTCCGCTCAGAGAGCGACCCGGCGATATTCCACGCCTTGCGAACGCCTTCCTCAATCGATTCAACAAGGAGAACGATCGCGCACTCGCCTTCGCGCCGTCGGCGCTTGACCTGATCTCGCAATGCTACTTCCCTGGTAACGTCCGCGAGCTGGAGAACTGCGTCCAAAGGACGGCCACACTTGCGCGTTCAAGGACGATCACGCCATCCGATTTCGCCTGTAAGAAGAGCCAGTGCCTTTCCTGGCTCCTCTGGAAGCGAGCCGACCGCTCGAATGGCGGCAATACCATCGACGATCTCGCACGGGTCAACGCAGTGCCGGTCGGATTGCGGCTGCCGGCCAGTCGCATCGGTGCCTCCGCAGGCAACGTTTCTCCCCTTGCGGCCGGCGATCCAAACGATCCCGCTTGTCCCCCGCGTCTGACGGAACGCGATCGGCTGATCGACGCGATGGACAAGGCCGGTTGGGTTCAGGCCAGGGCGGCTCGTATCCTCGGCCTCACGCCGCGGCAAATCGGCTACGCGCTGCGCCGATATGGCATCGAGGTGAAGAAATTCTAGACGTCGTGATGACGTCAACGTAAGCCCGAAGTAGTCTCCCTCACACCCTTCGCGCCCAAGGCTGGTAGCCTTCGCGACCCGATTTGCTTGTCCACTGTCGGAAGCCCGACAAAGGTGTGTCGGAGCAATCCGACGGAATCCGACACGAAAGCCAATTCGTGAACCAAAACCGCTCTTTGAGCTGGCATAGCTCTTGCGGTTTGAACTGCGACATTCACCCAGCAACGGAGCCGTTCGATGTCCGCACCGGCAATTTCGCTTGAGAGCCTCAGCACGACATTCGATGACCAGTTGCTTGCCACCGTGAAAGCCGGTGGCTGCGCGTCTTCGTCCTGCGGCTCGTCGATAAAGCCGGACGACACGGATCCGGCTGTCTGGGACAAGATCAAGGATCACCCCTGCTTTTCAGAAGAGGCGCATCACTATTTCGCGCGCATGCACGTCGCGGTGGCGCCCGGCTGCAATATCCAGTGCAACTACTGCAATCGCAAATATGACTGCGCCAACGAAAGCCGGCCTGGGGTGGTCTCCGAAAAGCTGACGCCCGACCAGGCGCTACGCAAGGTGATCGCGGTCGCCAACGAGGTGCCGCAGCTTTCCGTGCTCGGCATCGCCGGACCTGGCGATGCCTGTTACGACTGGAAGAAGACGAAGGCAACGTTCGAACGAGTCGCCAGGGAAATCCCAGACATCAAGTTTTGCATCTCCACGAATGGGCTCGCGCTGCCGGACCATGTCGATGAGCTTGCCGACATGAATGTCGATCACGTGACGATCACCATCAACATGGTCGACCCTGAGGTCGGTGCAAAGATCTATCCTTGGATCTTTTACGACCATCGCCGCTACGTCGGCATCGAAGCCGCCCGGATCCTGCACGAGCGGCAGATGTTGGGTCTGGAGATGCTGACCGCGCGCGGCATCCTCACCAAAATCAATTCGGTGATGATCCCCGGCGTGAACGATGAGCATCTGATCGAGGTGAATAGATGGGTCAAGGAGCGAGGCGCGTTCCTGCACAACCTCATGCCGCTGATTTCGGACCCGGCGCACGGCACGCACTACGGACTGAGCGGGCAACGCGGCCCAAACGCAATGGAGATGAAGGCTCTTCAGGATCGTGTCGAAGGCGGCGCCCAGTTGATGCGCCACTGCCGGCAGTGCCGGGCAGATGCCGTCGGCCTGCTCGGTGAGGATCGTGGCCAGGAATTCACAGTCGACCGAATTCCCGGCGAGGTCACCTATGATGCCAGCAATCGCAAGGGCTATCGGGAGCTGGTCGCGGAGGAGCGCCGTGATCACGTGGCGGCTAGGAGAGAAGCGATCGGATTGGTCAAGGCAGCGAGCCCCGGCAAGTCCCTTCTCTTCGCAGTGGCGACCAAGGGCGGCGGCCGCGTCAATGAACATTTCGGCCATGCGAAGGAATTCCAGGTTTACGAAGCATCGCCGAGAGGGATCAGCTTTGTCGGGCATCGCAAGGTCGAGCAGTATTGTCTCGGCGGCTGGGGCGGAGAAGCCGCCCTGGATGGCGTCATCGCTGCGCTTGAGGGCATAGATGTCGTGCTGTGCGCCAACATCGGAAACTGCCCGCAGGATCAGCTCGCCGACGCTGGAATCCAAGCCACCGACGCATATGCCCACGACTATATCGAGACCGCAATCAGCGCGATTTACGCGGCCGCGTCTGGGACCCCCGCACTCGCGGCGACGGCCTGAGCGCGTCTCATCCATTCGGACCAGGAGTTAAAATGGCTTTCAAGATCATCGCATCCCAATGCACCCAATGCGGCGCCTGCGAATTCGAGTGTCCCTCCGGCGCGATCAAGTTCAAAGGCGAGAGCTATGTGATCGAGCCGCAAAAGTGCACCGAGTGCGAGGGGGTCTTCGATGCGCAGCAATGTGCCTCGGTATGCCCGGTGCCGAAGACCTGCGTTCCTGCGTGACGAACATTGGGCTGCCGACATGGTCGGGGATGCCTTCGCAGGACGCCTGGAACGCCTTTGTTCACAATCTGCAGCCTCAAGAGAAATCAGGGAACGGACATGTCGCTCGGACGCGAAGAGGAGGTCGAAATCCGCAGGCCTCCACGATTCATGCCGGGAGAGCGGGTACGTGCCACTCGCCACATAAAAAATGACGGCACCTATCCTGGCAGGGAGATCGGCGAAAATCTCGTGCGGAAGGGCGACGAGGGATATGTGCGCGACATTGGCACCTTTCTCCAGCAGTTCTTCATCTATGCGGTCGAATGGGTCGACCGTGGCACCGTCGTCGGCATGCGAGCGCGTGAACTGATGAGCCTCGACAAGACCGAGGCGCCCTGCAGTGCTGAAAGCAATACCAATGAAGGGACGGCCAGATGAAAGTCATGATCCGCAGGACCGAGGCTGGCTTGTCGGCGTATGTCCCGAAGAAGGACCTCGAAGAGCCGATCATCAAGCTCGAGAAGGAAGAGTTGTGGGGCGGAACTGTGACGCTCAGGAACGGGTGGCGGCTCCTCCTACCCGATCTTCCACGGGATACGCGTCTGCCGATCACCGTCGAGGCAAGGAAGGTTTCCGAACAGGACTGATGCTGCCCCTTGATAGGTGCGTCGCGAGGAACGAGCATGAACACGATCCTGACATCGGGCCACCTGGTCATCGTACGGGACAGTTTTGCCGAAAAGCTGCTTGACCTGGCGAAGGAAGCGCTCGCCGCCGATCAGGTGATCCCCTATCTCGGTCCGGGTCTTCTTGGGTTCAACTGTGCGGAACCGCCTGTGCCGCATACGCCGGAGGTCGTTGCCGCGGCACTCAATGCACGGGCGCCAGCCCCTTCCAGGATCCGCACCAATATGTGGTCGGTTGCGCAGTTCATCGAACAGCGCCGGCATCGCCGGACGCTTCAAGCTTGGATGACCGACATATTCGCAGCGCCGGTGGCGCCCACCCTCCTCCACGCCTGGCTCGCAAGGCTGCCGCTCTCCCTCATCGTCGACAGCTGGTACGACGGCGCGATGCGCACGGCTCTCGTAGAGACCGGCCGAACGGACGTCGTTGAGATACAAGGCGTCACGCGGGCGAACGAAATCGGTAACATTTGGACGAAAACCTACGATTTGTCCGGGAGGGAACTCGACCCCCGATCGGGGGCAAAGACGGTTCTCTATACACCTCACGGGAGTATTAGGCCGGCGCAAAACTTTCTCGTCGCAGATTCCGACTATGTCGAAGTCCTGACCGAAATCGATATCCAGACACCGATCCCAGACGTGGTGAAGGAACGGCGCATCACCCGTGGATTTTTCTTCGTTGGCTGCCGCTTCAACGATCAGATGCTGCGCACCTACGCCAGGCAGATCATGAAGCGCTCCCGAGGTCCACATTGCGCGGTAATGGATGCGGAAACGCTGACCAGAAACGAATCGCGTTTCCTTGCGGCATGCGGAATCACGGTGATCGACATGCCAGTAAGTGAAGCCGCGGCTCGGCTTATAGGAACGGGCACTGCTGCCGGTGGTGGACAGGATTAACAATGGCGGGCCCCTTTGATGATTGGTCCTTCGGCTTGCCTCGAAGGCGAAAAATGCAGTCGGGAATACACCCGTGAGCAGTGATGCTATCGACAGCGCAACGAACGCTCTGAATTCGTTGACCGATGTGGAAGCGGCGCGCTGGGGCCGGGATTTGAGTACGCTGTTGCGCATCACGCGGATGAATTTGCGGCATCCCTGGCAGGTCGCCTTCGCTATGGGCTCGACGATCATGGCGGCAATCCTCCAGTTGCTCATTCCCCAGCTGCTCGGCCGGGCTGTCGACCAGACCCAGACAGCCATCGGGGGCGGTGTCGCGGGGACCGCGGCAGGACAAGCGCTCTGGATTCCGGCTCTCCTGCTGCTCGCCGTCAGCGCGCTACGCGGCCTTTTCACGATGGCGCAGAACTATTTTGCCGAAGCCGTCGGGCATCATGTCGCGTACGAACTGCGGCTCGCCTACTACGACAAGATCCAGCGTCTCAGCTTTTCCTTTCACGACCGGGTCCATTCAGGCGATCTGATCACCATCGGAATGCTCGATCTCCAAGGCGTGCGGATGTATTTTTCCACCGCGCTCGTTCGCGTGCTCCTGCTCACCATGCTGATCGGGATCGGCGCCTACATGATGATCTCGACCGATCCCATGCTCGGCCTGGTCGCGCTGAGCTTCGTGCCTTTTGTCGCCTGGCGCTCATCGGCCACACAGCTTAGGCTGCGCGCCACCTGGCTCGACCTGCATGAGCGGCTTTCAGTACTAAGCCGCGTGATGGAGGAAAATCTCGCAGGCATCCGCGTGGTCCGCGCTTTTGCGGCTCAAGCCTATGAGATGCTGAAGTTCGACGGCGCTTCCAAGAACGCGCTCGACCTCGCCCACGACCGAGTTGACATCTACGTGCCCAGCACGTCGGCGATGACCTTGTCCTTCTTTTTCGCAATGGGATTGGTGCTCTGGATCGGTGGCAGCAAGCTCGTCGCTGGCGAGATCAGCGTCGGAACGGTGGCGACCTTCCTGACCTTCATGACAATCCTGCAAATGCCAGTCCGCCAGATCGGCCTCATGGTCAATGCCTTTGCCCGCGCTTCTAGCTGCGGTTCGCGGCTTTTCGGTCTCCTCGACCAGGAGATCACAATCAGGGATGCTCTCGAGGCCAGACCGCTCGAGATAAGCGACGGCACTCTGCGCTTCCACAATGTCTCGTTTGCGTACCCCAGCGCCGAAAACCGCGCCATTCTGAAGAACCTCAGCTTTGAGGCCCGTAGAGGCGAGACGATCGCGATCGTCGGTCCGCCGGGTTCGGGCAAATCGACGATAGCTCATCTGGTCCCACGCTTTTATGACGTGACCGGTGGCGCCATCACGCTGGACGGCCAGGACATACGCAATGTCACCCTCGCGACGCTTCGCAAGGCGGTCGCCGTCGTACAGCAGGATGCATTCCTATTCACCACTACGATCGAGAACAACATCGCTTATGGCGATCCCTGGGCGAAGAGACAGCGAATCGAACGCGCTGGCGAATTCGCCCAGCTCCACAACTACATCCTCGGGCTCCCAGCGGGCTACGAGACGGTCGTGGGCGAACGCGGCGTCTCTCTCTCTGGCGGCCAGCGCCAGCGTGTCACGATTGCTCGCACCATGATGCTGCGCCCCTCCGTCGTCGTTTTCGACGACTCAACGGCCGCGATCGATGCCGGCACCGAGCAGCGCATCCGCGCGGCGATGCGGCGCTTCGCCAAGGATCGGGTGACGATCATCATCGCGCACCGGCTGAGTGCGCTTGTGCATGCCGATCAGATCCTTTTTGTCGATAACGGCGAAATCGTAGAACGCGGCACGCATCAAGAGCTTTTGGCGAAGCGGGGACGCTACAGGGCCCTTTACGATCTCCAGACGCGCCCGGGTGATGACAATATGACCCAGTATGGGGGCGCCCGCTGATGACGCAGGGCCGCGCCGGCGAAGTCGAAGCCGAACGTGACGACGGTAGACGCCCTCCGCGCGCGGTTGTCGGCTCGCACCGCATCGAGGAGGAGATGTTCGGCCGGGCTTTCGACAAGAGCATCCTCCGGCGCATCTGGGCTTTCGTCCGTCCCTATCGGGCCAGGGTAGTCATCACGATTGCAGCAATGCTGATCTTCACCGGGACGCAGCTTCTCATCCCGTTGATCATCCGCTACGCGCTCGACCAGGGCATGAACCCGGCAAGGACCGATCGCTCAGCCCAGCTCGCGGCCGTCGGCGCGTTCGTTTTGGCGATTTTGGTCAATTTCGCTGCCGGCTACATGCAGGAAACCGTGGTTGGGAAAGTGGCCGAAACTGTCCTGTTCGACATCCGCCGCGCCATGTTTGGCCATCTGCAGAAGGTTTCGCTCTCCTTCATGGACAAGACCGAGGTCGGACGCCTCATGTCGCGCCTGCAAGGCGACGTCAACTCCATACAGGAATTCCTCGAAACCTCGGTATATTCCGTAGGCGATGTTGCGCTTCTCTTCGGCATCGTTTTCGTAATGCTGTGGCTCGACTTCCGCCTCGGCCTCCTGACGCTCTCGGTTCTGCCGGTCCTGGTGATCGTCCGCATTGTCTGGCTGCCGCGTGCCCGCGACGCCTTCATGGCCGCACACGAGACTAATTCCGTCGTCAACGGCGCGCTGGCCGAAGCCATTCACGGCGTGCGCACCGTCCAGTCAATGGACCGCCAGCAGGTGAATTTCATCCTTTTTGACGACAAGGCCCATGCCAACCTCAGGACCCACCTGATCGCTGCCAAATATGCACTGGTCATGGTGCCTATCGTCGATGGCCTCACCGGCCTCGCCATGGCCGCCGTTATTGTGGTCGGCGGCTCGATGGTCATGAATGGCCGCATAGATGTGGGCGTATTGGTTGCCTACCTATTTTACATCCAGCGCTTCTTTGACCCGATCCGCTCACTCACCCTGCAATATTCGATCATGCAGCGCGCCATGGCCTCAGGCAAGCGCCTGACCGATGTGCTCGACGTCAAGATCGATGTTCAGGACAAACCCAATGCCGAGGTGCTTTCGCCCGAAATGGACGGCTCGGTCGAGTTCAGGGACGTCACCTTCGGCTACAATCCGAACCGTTCGGTGCTGAAAAATGTCTCCTTCCGGGTCAATCCCGGCGAGACGGTCGCACTGGTCGGGCCGAGCGGTTCTGGCAAATCGAGCGCGATGGCCCTGGTCCACCGCTTCTATGATGTTCAGCAGGGCCAAGTGCTGGTCGGCGGACATGATGTGCGCGATCTCACCCAGGAATCGCTCGGCCGCCAGGTCGCCATGGTGCTGCAGGAGCCGTTCCTGTTCACCGGGACGGTCTTCGAGAACATTCGATACCACAAGACGGAAGCCACGCGCGACAAGGTGATCGAGGCCGCCAAGGCGGTCGGCGCCCACGACTTCATAATGAGCCTCGCCGACGGGTATGAGACCCAACTTGGCGAACGCGGCGACAACTTATCTCTCGGCCAGCGCCAGCTTATCAGTTTCGCCCGCGCCCTCGTCGCCGACGCCAAGATCCTCGTGCTCGACGAAGCTACCGCCAACATCGACAGCTACACGGAAATGCAGATTCAGAAGGCTCTGATAAAGCTGCTTGAAGGGCGCACTGGCCTCGTCATCGCCCACCGTCTTGCCACGATCCGGGGTGCCGACCGCATCATCGTGCTTCAGAATGGCCAAGTTATTGCGACTGGCAACCACGATCAGCTAATAGCCATGGGGGGCCTGTATTCCAAACTCTACAATCTCAACTACGCCTCCTTTGACGATATTCCAGAACACGATACGACCGTACAAGCCGGCTCCCAGACCTGACGTCTTGGCGGCCTTGTGGTACTGACATTGACTTCGGGCGTGCCGGCGGACACTCAGGCCGCCGCAGACGAGGAAGCAGGCAGCATTCATGCAAAGCACTCGCGCGGATCGTGAAGACCGGCTGCGAACGATTTCCTCCACCGTCGTTATCCGACCGCGGTGCACGCCGCGACATCGGGCGAACTCGCTCCAGGTGGTGTCGCTCGGCGTAGCAAAGCCGCTCGCGAGCGCGCCCTCAACAGCGCCGTAGCGAGTGACGGCTTTGCTACCGCCGAGCCGCTGATGAAGCTGGATCTGGGCGCCGCACCGGCGCCGCCCCGGTCGAGAAGAACCTCTTGCGGCGGGCTATGGGCAACGACTAGCGCGAGCGCGACGAGCAGATGCGTGCCGGCATCGTGACGCGCTCGGCCATCATCTCCTTAGGATCGTGCAGTCTCACACCGTGCCCAGATGCCGGCCAACGCACAAACCTGGTAATCTGTGCCGCCGGCTCGTCGTCAGTTTGGCCTCCCTCACGATTTCCCAATCCCCACCACGTGCACGCTCGAGCAATGTGAGGGAGCGCTGTTACAACGATTTACCTTCGGATCAGACCGCGAATTTCATGGTCAGCCAAGTCGAGCCATGATTTCGGATTGAAT
The DNA here is from genome assembly GCF_040318885.1 of Mesorhizobium sp. M0998. Classification (NCBI taxonomy): domain Bacteria; kingdom Pseudomonadati; phylum Pseudomonadota; class Alphaproteobacteria; order Hyphomicrobiales; family Phyllobacteriaceae; genus Mesorhizobium; species Mesorhizobium sp. M0998. The sequence goes on along the minus strand of NZ_JAMYND010000009.1, from coordinate 80,983 downwards.
GGTCGTCGCGGTGTATAGGGAAGCATCGAGCGGCAGATTCCCAAATGCCAGTTGACAAAGAAGGTAGTTAGCACCTGCCTCTTCCAACTGACTGAGCAGAGCTTCTCGCACAGACCCTGCTGATCCTACCACGCACAATTCACTCTCGACTGCCGCATCGAAGGTCAGCGGCAGGTTGGGTGGAGTGGGGATAGCGTTAAGCTCGTAAAGGAATTGGAAGCTCTTGAGCCATCGTTCGTAAGCAGGTGCCGCGAGCGAATAGGCATGTGTGTCACAACGCCCAACCACGACCATGCGGAGCAATCCAATAAATGGCGCTCGATCGCCCGCGCCAGTGTTGTCCTCTTGATAGGCGCGGAACGCATCAGTAGTTTTGCGAACAAAAGAGGAAGGTCCTACACACGCGATATTTGCTCCATTCGCAGCGGCCCAGGCTGCGGACTCGGGTCGATTGGCGGCGACCCATGTGGGCGGATGTGGACGCTGATGAGGTCTTAGCGTCAAAGGAACGTCATTGAGCTCAAAATGGTGGCCTTGATAGCGCAGGGTGCCGACCTTCATCGCATTAACAAGTATTTCAATAAGAATTTCGCTGGCTTCCGCATAGCGGCCCGGCACCGCGTCCGCACCAATCCCGAAGTAACCCAATTCGATCGGGAGAGCACCGCGCCCTATGCCCAGTTCGAGCCTGCCACCGCTCAACTGGTCCAGCATACAGATCTCTTCGAACGCACGCAGCGGATGATAAAGCGCAAGCAGCATCACCAAGGGTCCGAGACGCAGGCGCCGGGTGCGCTGGGCGACGCTCGATAAGAACAGATTCGGCGATGGGCCTCTCCCATGGGGGGTACAGTGGTGCTCTGCGAGATGATAGGCATAGAACCCTAGCTGATCGCACGCCTCTGCTAATATCAGGCGATCTTCGTACTGCCGGGCGATATCGAGGCCGTCCTCGTCCAGATGATCGAAGATGCCGAAGGCTAGGTTTGAAGGAAAGACGTTTGTCACTCGATATTGTCCCCGACTTTAAAGAAAAATGTTGTCGTGCTTGGGTGACCAAGCAAGTCTAAAGATAGCAATGTGTGATATCGGATTAGCGTCAGCGTACCGAACGAGCAGAGCCTGACGCTCCCCTGCCCGTGGTGCTTGGTATGTTTAAGCTTCCAACTATATCGCGAGCGGCAGCAAGAAATGCATCCAATTGCTCTTTTGTGCCGATGCTGACGCGGATGCAATGTTCCAAACCATTGTCCGGAAAGTAGGCAACGAGTATCTTTTGCCTTTCCAAGGCTGCTTGCCACCATGAGCCGTCCTGTCCCGCTGGCACACGGGCTAGCAAGAAATTTGCGTGGGAGGGCGTTACGGAAAATCCAAGTTGCGACAGTGCGGCTGTCACTCGCTGTCGTTCATGTCTGATGTGCTTGTGGTTCTCTGCGTAGGCGCCGCGATGCGCAAGCACGCTGATACCAACCGCATGCCCAATCACGTTCATGTTGAAGACGTTCTGGATGTTGCGCAGCCTGCCAATAATCTCAGGGTGACCGAAACCGAAACCGACGCGAATGCCGGCGGCGGCATAGCTCTTCGAAAATGTTCTCAAGATCAGAAGGTTCGAATAACGGTTGATGAGGCGCAGCCCGTGATCGGGTGCAAAGTCGACGTAGGCCTCATCAAGGACGACCAGGCGATCCGATTGTGCCACGAGGCGTTCGATATTGCTTATCGAGAGGAATGTTCCGGTCGGATTGTTTGGATTGGCCACCAGAATGAACTTGGCGTCTTTTGCCGGACCGGAAAGCAATTGCTCCATTGGCAGCGAATGAGTTTGACATCCGATCTCGAGAAACTCAGCACCATGCAACATGGCAAGTTTGCGGTTGAACGAAAACCCTGGCGATATCATCGCCACCTTGTCGCCAGGGGCGAGGAAAGCTCTGTAGATGAGTCCGAGCAGTTCAGACGACCCGTTGCCTGCGATGACCTGATCCGTGGATACGCCATAGGTATTGGACGCTGCTTCCCTCAAGCTGATGTTATCGTCGTCCGGATACAGATACTGGCGCTGGAGGGCCGCCACTGCACTTTGCATTATGATTGGCGGCAACGGAAACGGGTTCTCATTCGTATTCAGCTTGACAAAACTTCTGTCCGGCGCTGGTCCGTTGGACGGCAGAGCATCTAACTGTCGCGTCCCTTGCGGAAGAGACGAAAGCACAGCTTGCAGTTTTGCATCGGACATATTTTATCTCCGTTTCAGTCGCACAGGGCATCCGTATGAGCTCGCAACGAGAGCAACATGGCGGACGGATTGACGATGGCAGCGTCGCCTTTCACAAGATGGTCGCAACGCCGGCTGCCACGACGGGAATTCGGCCAGGCTGTCCTCGGTCGGATCGACTTGACGCGGACGCGGATCTGCATCCCTGCGCGGGCCAAGCCGCTAAGCGGTCTCAGCTAATCCGCCTGAGTCATGCTTTCACAGACGCTTGACCTCGATGCCGTATTTCCTCAGCACGTAGCCAATCTGGCGCGGGGTCAGTCCAAGCAGGCGCGCCGCCTTTGCCTGCACCCAGCCACATCTTTCCATGGCAGCAATGACGCGCTCGGCGTCGGTGGTCCTCGCGCCCAATGAGTGGGTTGCTCCGGCAGGCGGGACTGTGGTGGCGGCCGAACGAGCGGCCGCATCCGGAGGCGTGGCCGGATTCACTGCCTCTGGCAGGATTGGCGCTGGTTGCAGCGCGGCCTTGCCCGATCTGCTCTTCCGCAGCGCCTCGGCAAAGCATTGGTCGTGGGAGCACGCAAAGTCGTTTCTCCCGATTGATCGTCCCTCCGCCAGGATCGCTGTCCGGTGCACGCAATTTTCAAGCTCGCGAATGTTGCCGGGAAATTCACATTTCATCAGTACTTCAATCGCACGCGGATCGAAGGTCAGCGTACGGCCGTTCTCATCGTTGAAATTCTTGAGAAACTCAGCTGCGAGGAGCGGAATATCGCTGCGCCTTTGGCGTAACGCCGGCACCAGCAAGGGAACCACGTTGATGCGATAATATAGGTCGGCGCGGAACTCATTCCTTGCAACCGCCTCTTCAAGGTTCCTGTTCGTGGCGGCAATCACGCGAACGTCGACCTTGATGGTCTGGTTGCTGCCGACGCGCTCAAACTCCTGCTCCTGCAGCACGCGCAGTAGCTTTGCCTGGAAGGAGGCCGAGATCTCGCCGATCTCATCCAGAAACAACGTCCCCTTGTCGGCGAGCTCAAAGCGACCCTTGCGGGAATTGAACGCGCTTGTGAAGGCACCCTTCTCATGACCGAACAATTCGGATTCCAGGACTGTCTCTGGCAGCGCTGCACAATTGAGTTTGATGAAGGGCCGCTTGGCGCGCGGCGACAACTCGTGAATTGCCTTCGCGACCAGCTCCTTCCCGGTACCGGATTCGCCTCGCAACAGAACCGTGGTCTTTGCCTTAGCTACCACTGCGATCTTCTCGAGCAGCGCGCTTAGCGCCGGACTGTCGCCAATCATTCCCTTGACGTGAACCTTCTTGCGCTGCGGTGCAGGGTGCTTGACATCAGAGAATTGCGTTTGCAGCCGATCTTCCACCTCCGTCGGTCGTTCGCGGTCGCCCGCGGAGAAGCGGTGCAACTTGACTGTCTGTCCCACCATGTTGGCTATCATGGTGAGCAGCCGGACATCATAATCGAGCCGATACGTTGACCTGGTGTCCAAGGCGCGGTCGATAGTCAGCGTGCCTACGGCGTTCCCATCAACACGAATGGGAACGCCGATGAAGGACACGGTGTCGGAGGCCCCAAGCACCTCTATGTCAGCGGCAGTGAAGGCCGAATGCACCGCTATGTTCTCGGCGACGAGCGGCGTGTCCGTCGTCACAATCAGATCGATTGCCTTGCGCGGCAGGCGCATGCGGGAGCGCTCATCGCTGTTCTCGTCGCAGCCGGTGACTACGGTGATGTCCAGTACGCCCTCAGCGTCGAAGAGAGCGATGATGCCGTGCCGCATCTGCACAAACGAGGGCAGGAGATCGACGACCTTGGCCAACGTGACTTCGAGCCGGGCGGGGTCGGTGAGTACTTTCGATATTTCGAAGATGCCGGTAAGCGCGTGCTCGTGCGATGGCACAAAAGGGACCGCGGTGTTCATCTCGGACTTTGGGTAAGCCCTTTTCGCATCCGGAAGCGAAATGCGGCACTCGCTGGCATTTTGTTCTGATTTGGGAATGTTGTGGTGCATATGATCCTCGATCTCGCGCCATGAAATGCATGCCGGCGGCATGTGCGCCCGCGACGTCGCGGGCAAGCGCGAAAATGCTCTGACGTGAACTCGTGCCACCGCCGTGTGGTCGAGTGCAAAGCGGGTCGACCCCTGACGCATCGCTTGGCTCTCCCTCCACGAAGCTTGGCCACGTTCTCGGCTTGCACGGGGGCAACCACACGTTGATTTTCAAAAGACTGGAGCGAGGCGGGATAGTCAATCGAGCTTTCTTTCATTCGTGAAAGGAAACCTCGCGGCCTATGATAGAATTCATCAGTTCTAATTTTTGTCGGCGATGTTGAACGACAGAAATACGGCGCCGGCGATGCGGTGCCCGAGCGGCTGACCGCGCCGAGTTGCCGGGCCGTGCCAGTCACCAGCGCCTGCGAACCAGGGGCGGGAGCGATAATCACTGCCGACGACACTGGTCGGTCGCGGCAACCGCCATTTCCTCGATATTGATGACACAGATAAGGCGGCGGCGTCGCGTGTGAAGGCGCGAAGGTGGCGGTCGAGCGCGGCTTTCTCGGCGGTGCTCGGAACTTCTGAACCGCATCGTCGCGGTCAGCACCAGCGGCGTCAATCCCTACGTCTCGACGTCGCTTTCAAGCTGTCGCTGCAGCGGGAGCGCGGCAAAGAACACGGCAATTCTGCGCCCTCGTGCCAGCGATGCGGCCCTTCCCAAAGTCGGCAAACCGAGGAGCCCGCCACGATGTGCAGCAAAACCGCAAGCCAGAGAGATCGACCGGCAATCTGCCGGAGAACATCAAGCGCGTGCTGGACGGCGGCCTTGTCATTCCCGTCTTGTGCCACCGCTCATCCCATCATTGGCGAGCCCAACGTCAGTTCAGGTCATGCGGATCCATTTGGCATGGGTATTGCGGCGGCCTTGGTGCAGCGTTCGACCGGAGCGCCGCGATAGGGAGAAGCCCGGGAGAAGTCACGCCACCTCGATCCGGTCAGGGAGAGAGAAACAGTGTCAGCTGCACAAGTCCGCGGCGCGAGTCCCGCGCCCCGCAAACCCTTCTATGCCAAGCTTTACGCGCAGGTGCTTGCCGCCATCGCCCTCGGCGTCGCAATTGGCTATTTCTATCCGGGGACCGGCGAGAGCCTGAAGCCGCTGGGTGATGCCTTCATCAAGCTGGTCAAGATGATCATCGCGCCTGTCATCTTCCTGACAATTGCGACCGGCATTGCCGGCATGAACGATCTTCACAAGGTCGGCCGGGTCGCCGGCAAGGCAATGGTCTATTTCCTCACCTTCTCGACGCTGGCGCTGATCGTCGGCCTCATCGTCGCCAATGTCGTCCAGCCTGGCGCCGGCCTCAACATCGATCCGGCCTCGCTCGATGTCCAGGCCGTGAATACCTATGCCGCAAAGGCCCACGAGCAGTCGGTCACCGGCTTCCTGATGAACATCATCCCGCCAACGATAGTCGGCGCCTTCGCGGAAGGCGACATCCTGCAGGTGCTGTTCTTCTCGGTTCTGTTCGGCATGGCGCTCGCGATGGCCGGAGAGACGGGCAAGCCTGTCGTTTCCTTCCTTCAGGCGCTCATCGCGCCTGTCTTCAAGCTCGTCGGCATTCTGATGAAAGCCGCGCCGATCGGCGCTTTCGGCGCAATGGCCTTCACCATCGGCAGATATGGCATCGGTTCGGTCGTCAACCTCGCGATGCTGGTCGCGACGTTCTATTTCACCGCCTTCCTCTTCGTGTTCGGGGTTCTCGGCGCGGTCTGCCGCTACAACGGCTTTTCGATCTGTTCTCTCATTCGCTACATCAAGGAAGAGCTGCTGCTTGTCCTCGCAACGTCCTCCTCGGAGGCCGCGCTCCCCTCGCTCATGCAGAAGATGGAGAAGGCGGGCGCCAGGCGTTCGGTTGTGGGTCTCGTCATCCCGGCCGGATATTCGTTCAATCTGGACGGCACGAATATCTACATGACCCTGGCGGCCCTCTTCATCGCGCAGGCGACGAACACCGATCTGTCAATCGGCGATCAGGTGCTGCTGCTGCTCGTTGCGATGCTTTCCTCCAAGGGCGCTGCAGGTGTGACAGGTGCGGGCTTCATCACCCTGGCTGCTACGCTCGCCGTAGTTCCGAGTGTTCCCGTTGCTGGGATGGCCCTGATACTCGGCATCGACCGCTTCATGTCCGAATGCCGGGCGTTGACGAATTGCGTTGGTAACGCAGTGGCATCCCTCGTCGTCGCCCGCTGGGAAGGAGAATTGGACCAAGCGCAGATGAAAGCCGCCTTCTGCGGTCATCAGCTTGCCGAGGCATCAAACCGGCTATCCTCCGCCGATTAAGGGCGACGCACCGCGACCGGTTTCGCCAAGCTGGTCACATGACCTGAACGATCGACTCGCAGGCTCTAAACGGCGCCTCACGGACCATGTATCAGAAGCGCTAAATGTGTGAGTGCAAATCATCGCCGCCCTAAGCGAATGAACCTTCCGTTATACCCGGCCGGTCTACGTCTGGAGTAGTCCAATACGCTGTCGATCATTCAGTATGCGGGCGTCTTCACTTTGCCCACCCGAAAGCATTGTCGAATCGCGCTAGGTGACAGAGAGCCAGCCTGCGTCAAAAACCAATCAGAATAGGACCCATGACCAAGCGCCCCACAATTACCGATCTCGCCCGCGAAGCCCGAGTCAGCGTAGCAACGGTCGATCGGGTTCTGAACGCCCGCCATCCGGTGCGCGAGGAGACCGCGCGGCGGGTCCACGACGCCGCCCACGCGATCGGCTATCATGCTGCCGGGCTCATCAAGCAGCGCTTGCGGCGAGACCTACCGTGCTACCGCCTGGGCTTCATCTTGAGAAAACCGGCCCAGCATTTCTACCAAGACTTTGCGCGCGAGGTCGAAGCGTCGGTCAATTTGGCCCAGTCCTTCCACGGCATTCCGCTCATCCAATTCGCCCCGTCACATATGCCGAGCGACCTAATCGCACCGCTCAAGGATTTGGGCGCACGCTGCCATGCGATCGCGATGGTGGCACCGGACCACCCAAAAATTACAGCAGCGGTTGAGGACCTCAAGGCCAAAGGCATTCCGGTTTTCTCGCTGCTTTCCGACTTCGCCGCCGGCGTGCGACAGGGCTATATCGGCCTCAACAACCGCAAGGTGGGGCGCACGGCCGCTTGGATGGTGTCCAAGGTCGCAAAACGGCCCGGCAAGGTGGCGGTGTTTGTCGGTAGCCATCGTTTCCAGGGGCACGAGCTCCGTGACGTCGGCTTTCGCTCCTATTGCCGTGAGAACGCGCCGACGTTCGAGGTGCTCGATCCGCTTGTGAACCTGGAGAAACGGCAGGTCACCTACGAGGCAACGCTTGATCTCATGCAGCGGGAACCCGAGCTCGTCGGCTTCTATGTCGCCGGGGGCGGCATGGAGGGCGCCATCTCCGCGGTCCGGGAAGAGGGTAAAAGTCGCGATCTCGTCGCGATCGTGAATGAAATCACGCCGGAATCTCGGGCGGCACTCGCTGATAACATCATCACGATGGCGGTCGCCACGCCAATGCGCCGGCTTTCCCAGGAGCTGATAACGCTGATGACGCGGGCTATCGAGACCGGCACTGCTGAAACACCAGGACAGACATTTCTGCCGTTCGACATCCATCTGCCGGAAAATATATGAAACTGATGGCTTCTATCGTAAGCGGGGAGTTTCCTTTCATGAATGAGAGAAAGTTGATTGATTATCCCATCCACGCGGGGTAGCCGCACCCCACAGGCCTCAGCCGCGGCCCAGGATGAAGCGCCGATTGGGTGAACGGATCGGCCGCGCGTTCAGCCCGAAGCGCGAGGTAAATTGCCTACATCCGCAGCGTCGACCTCGACCGGCTTCATTGCCAACATCTCGACGTTGTCGGTGCAGGGCGGTGTCGTCAAGGAGGCCTCACGCCAGTAGCCGAGCGAGGCCGGCACAGTCCATTGGTATCGACCTCGTCGACCGCCATCTCCTCGCCTGGCCGCGTGAAAAGCCGCGGCATGGCCGGCAAAGTTGGCATTTGAGTGGGGCTAAACACCTTCTGGGACTTCGCACGCGAAATCGGAGGCGGCAGTCAATTCAGTACCAACCCGGACATGTGTTCTGCTCGTTCCTGGCCCTCGTACTCAGCAAGGAACTGCGCCGCTCTGCCGGGCCAAAGGCCTGACGCCCGAATGGCAACCGTTCCTACGCGATCGCGACCGCCTCCAGGAAGCCACCATCGAAAAGGATGCTCGCGTCGTCACCACCACGTCACGGCCAAAGTGGGCAACGTTTTGAAGGCAGCTGGCATCGCTCTGCCACACAACCTCGACGAACAACTCGCCTGAGATCACCCCCAAAACGTAGTGGTAACACGCGCCGGAGCGCGCCTAACATGCTGATTAATGACATATTCTTGCGGGCGGTGTTTAAACTGCAAGGTCGGATGGTCGTGCCCGAGACGCTCAATAGCTTTCAAGCAAAGGCGCCAGGCGAGATGCCTCCTGCAACATCATTTCCCGCATCCACAGGCTTGCCGGATCAGTGTTGTGAAGCGCAGGCCATTGGACGGCCTCCGTGAATGCGGGATGAGGAAGTGGCGGCGGAAGTCCGACAATCCGCAGGGGTGTTGTTTTTGCGAAATGCTGCGCCAGCCGTAAGGGCATGGTCCCGATGCGGTTGGTGCCTGATAGGACCGGCGCGATCAGGCTAAAGCCCTGTACGACGACCTCGATACGTCTCTCGAACCCGTGCTCGAGCAAATACCATTCCTCCATGGTGGGCTGCCGGGTGTGCCTGAATTTGAGCACGACATGCCCCATCGACAAGTATCGCTCGAATGTAAGTGGCTCTGACAGCTGCTTGTTCGTGCCGCAGCCTACGCATACGAGCATATCTTCGAACAGGGCTGCGCGAGGATGTTTCGACATGAACACTTCCGGCATAATCAGAAAATCAACGTCGCCGCGCCGGAGAAGCTCCTCGGGGTCGTCGCAAATAGGCAGACATTCGAAGCGGACGGCGGGAGCTTCCCGCGCAGTACGCTCTACGATCCTCTTAAAAAGCACGAGCGTGAGGTAATCGGAAAGCATGATTCGGAAGAGACGATCCGATTGGGCTGGGTTAAAGGCGTCGGAGGAAATAATCGATAGCTGGATGTGCAGCAATGCGTCCCGGACTGCTGGGGCAAGCCCCTCCGCGCGCGGTGTCAAAATGAGCTCGCGGCCGTTCATCGTAAATAGCTCATTGCTGAAGTAGGCGCGTAACCGAGCGACGGCGGCGCTCATGGCCGGCTGGCTCAGATTAATACTGTTGGCCGCGGCAGTGACTTTACGCTCCCTGATCAGAGCGTCCAGCACAACGAGGAGATTCAGATCCAGCCCCTTAAACCGCATATCCTGATCTATCCAGCGTGTGGATGGGCATCATCTAAACAATCAATTTTACGAATTTACGAACCATGCATTAGAGGAACGTAAATGACCGACGTCAAGCTCAAATCGACGGCGCCGCCACACGGGCGGGAACATCGAGAGAGCTCATTGGCGAGCCCCACCGGCTGGCTCACCGTCGCTAACGACAACGGTTGAGTGCAGCCAACAACGCCGCCGCTTTGGCCGGGTAATGCGGCCCGCAAGAAACCATTTTGAAGAGAGGTCCTGAATGCGCCCTCAGGTGCAGTGGAAATTGTGCTGGGAAAACGAGTTGCAGCTCTCGGACCACGTCGAGCTCGCCCAGTTCTTTCGTAATACCTACGGGCCGACTGGGGCGTCCAACGCAGAACCGTTCGAAGGTAGTCGAAGCTGGGCCGGAGCCAGGCCTGAACTCCGCGCAATCGCCTATGATTCGAGCGGTGTAGCGGCTCACATGGGCATACTGCGCCGTTTCATCAAGGTTGACGCGGTCGATCTGTTGGTGGCTGAGCTGGGCCTGTACGGGGTACGTCCGGATCTTGAGGGTCTCGGAATCGCCCATTCAATCCATGTCATGCTTCCAATACTGCAGGAGCTTGGCGTTCCATTCGCTTTCGGAACCGTCCGGGACGCGCTGCGGAATCATGTTGAGAGGTTCGCGCGGCGATACAGCCCTTTGGCCGTTTTGTCGGGAATTCGCGTGCGCTCCACCCGACCAGAGGCGCGCCTCGACCTGCCGCCCACACGCATCGATGACGCACTCACCATTGTTCTGCCAGTTGGACGGCCGATCAGCGAATGGCCCACGGGCACGATGATCGATCGGAACGGACCAGAGCTATGAGCCGTCCCGATTGCTTGTACGAGGTGCGCCGTGAGTGCTCTGACGGCACCGGCCGTCGCAGCGTTTATCTGACGTTTGACGACGGTCCCAATCCACTTTTCACACCGGAGATTCTCGATGTGTTGGCAGAGCAGCGGGTGCCGGCGACTTTCTTCGTCATCGGCGCCTACGCCTTAGAGCACCCGGATCTAATCCAACGAATGTTTGCAGAAGGGCACGAGCTAGGCAACCACACGATGACTCATCCGGATCTGTACAAATGCGGCTTCGGCGAAGTGCAACGTGAGATTTTTGAAGCGAACGGCGCCATCATGAGGGCGTGCCCTCAGGCCTCGGTGCGCTATATTCGCGCGCCCTACGGCGCCTGGAGCGAAGAAATCTTCACAGCGTCACAGATCGCCGGGCTGACGGCCCTCCATTGGTCCGTCGACCCTCGAGATTGGTCTCGCCCTGGGGTCGACGCGATTATCGATACCGTGCTCGCCTCTGTCCGGCCGGGCGCAATCGTACTCTTGCACGACGGATGCCCTCCCGGCGAGTTGAGCCAGGGCGCTCACGCCGGTCTGCGCGACCAGACGGTCACGGCGCTGTCCCGTCTGATTCCAGCACTTCATGAGCGCGGATTTGTAATCCGCTCACTTCCTCAACATCACTGAACAAACGAGATCCCATGACTCTTCTTGGTACAACCAGCACTGTGGCCATTTCGCTTTATGCACTGCTCTCGACTGCTTATAAGAGCATGCAGGGGATTTATGCTCTGCCGACAAACGACTCATCGGCGTTGGAGGATCTCGTCGGCTCCGATCAACTGCCCAGCGTGGATGTCATCGTCCCCTGCTTCAACGAGGATCCGCGCACGCTTTCAGAGTGCCTGGCGTCCATTGCAGACCAAGAATACGCCGGAAGACTTCGGGTCTATGTGGTTGATGACGGTTCTGGAAATCGCGAAGCCGTAGGAACTGTCCACGAAACCTACGCGCGCGACCCTAGGTTCGACATCATTTTGCTTCCCGAGAATGTTGGAAAGCGCAAGGCGCAGATCGCCGCGATACGCCGCTCATCCGGGGATTTGGTGCTTAACGTTGATTCAGACACGATACTCGCGTCCGACGTCATCACCAAGCTTGTACCGAAGATGCGAGATCCAGCGGTCGGCGCAGTCATGGGTCAGTTGATTGCCAGTAACCGGAGCGAGAGCTGGCTGACAAGGCTGATAGACATGGAGTACTGGCTGGCTTGCAACGAGGAGCGCGCGGCACAGGCTCGCTTCGGTGCCGTTATGTGCTGTTGCGGCCCATGTGCCATGTACCGCCGGTCTGCGCTCCTTTTGTTACTGGACCAGTACGAGTCGCAATTTTTTCGGGGCAAGCCAAGCGACTTCGGGGAGGATCGCCATCTCACTATCCTCATGCTGAAAGCAGGCTTTCGAACCGAGTACGTTCCGGGCGCCATCGCGGCCACAGTCGTTCCGAACAGACTCGGACCGTATCTGCGCCAACAACTCCGTTGGGCACGAAGCACATTCCGGGACACGCTGCTTGGGCTGCGCTTGCTGCCCGGCCTCAATAGCTATCTCACGTTGGACGTGGTCGGACAGAATCTCGGGCCGCTACTCCTCGCCCTATCGGTACTAACGGGCCTCGCACATTTCGCACTGACAGGCACTGTGCCTTGGTGGACAGGACTGATGATTGTGTCCATGACCATGCTCCGATGCAGCGTGGTAGCATTTCGTGCTCGACAGTTTCGATTTCTGGGCTTTTCCCTGCACACGTTCATCAACATCTTTCTCTTACTTCCCTTGAAGGCCTACGCGCTGTGTACATTGAGCAATAGCGATTGGCTGTCGCGAAGCTCTGCTGTCGCTACATCGAACACTGGGGGAAAACAGGCCCCCACCCAAACTCCGATCACTGGATCAAGCAGGGCAGAATTCTCACCGCATGCGGCTCCGCTTCGCAGGCTCAATCTTGCGCGGATTCTTCGGGATTAGCGCTGTCGAGCAACATCTGCGGCGACGAGTGATCGCTAATTACCTAGGTAGACGAGAGGTGGACGAGTTTGACCCAGAACATGAATCATCAGTTGCTCGATCGGGAATTGGCCGCAGACGATCCGTGGCGCCTCGACGGCAATCCGTTCGAGCGGGAGCGCCACACGGAAATGCTCCAGCTGGCGCTTGCCCAAGGCTCCATTACAAATGCCCTCGAAGTCGGGTGCGCTGCCGGCGCATTCACGGAAAAACTAGCCCCCTACTGCCAAGGGCTCACCGTCATCGATGTCGTGGCGCAAGCGATTGCTCGAGCACGTCAACGGATAAAGGAGCCGTCGCGCATCAACTGGATAGTCTCCGATGTTCAACAGTTTTCGACCGACGAGTTGTTTGACCTGATCGTTGTGGCGGAGGTCCTATACTACCTCGAAGACATAGCCGAGATGCGCGCGGCCGTCAAAAACCTGGTGCGGGTGCTTGCGCCAGGCGGGCATCTGATCTTCGGATCGGCAAGGGATGCTAATTGCCGTCGCTGGGGTCACGCCGCTGGTGCTGAGCCGGTCATCGCCATGCTGAACGAAACGTTGATCGAGGTAGAGCGTCTTGAGTGTCGGGGCGAGTCGGTCAACGAAGACTGCTTGCTCGTCCGTTTCCGGAACCCGCTTTCCGCTTCCTGATGAATCGAATCTATCGCCGTTAACGTGGAGACACTATGCGCATCTGTGGTACCAAGCTGACCCATGATGGGGCGATCGCCCTTGTCGAGGATGGACGGCTCGTCTTCTGCGTTGAGCAGGAAAAGTGGCACAACAATCCGCGTTATCAAACCATCGATAATCTCGACGTAATTGTCGCCGCTTTGGCGGAACAGGGGCTAAATCCTTGTGATGTCGATCAGTTCGTTATCGACGGCTGGGATGGCGAAGACGAGTCACAGTTTCAGGTCCGGCAGGCAACCAAGCAACCGCCAGTCTTGGCGTCCCTCTCGGTAAAATGAACCCATGTCCATGGTAGCGATCGATCTTACTGACGTAAGCAAAACTTATGACAAGCTCGTTGTCGACAGACTGTCGTTTCGCGTTGCGGCGGGGGAATGCTTCGGGCTCTTGGGACCGAACGGTGCGGGCAAAAGCACGATTGCGCGTATGGTCCTCGGCATGACATCGCCTGATGCGGGGAAGATTACTGTGCTCGGCGCTCCAGTGCCGGCGCGCGCGCGTTTGGCACGTATGCGCATCGGCGTGGTCCCGCAGTTCGACAATCTTGATACCGCGTTCACTGTACGCGAGAACCTGTTGGTGTTCGGGCGCTACTTCCGGATGAGCAGACGCCAGATCGAAGCGGTCATACCGTCGCTGCTTGAGTTCGCCCGCCTCGAGAACAAAGCGGATGCGCGCGTCGCCGAACTGTCCGGCGGCATGAAGCGGCGCCTGACGCTCGCGCGTGCGCTGATCAATGACCCGCACTTGCTGGTGATGGACGAGCCGACCACCGGCCTCGATCCGCAGGCCCGCCACCTGATCTGGGAACGGCTGCGATCGCTGCTGGCGCGGGGCAAGACTATTCTTTTGACTACCCATTTCATGGAAGAGGCCGAGCGGCTGTGCGATCGGCTGTGCGTTATGGAGGAGGGGCGCAAGATCGCCGAAGGCCGCCCGTCCGCACTCATTGACGAGCAGATCGGCTGTGACGTGGTCGAGGTCTACGGCGGCAATCCGCATGAACTGGGTGCGCTGATCCGGCCGTACGCACAGCGCATCGAGGTGAGCGGTGAGACGCTTTTTTGCTATGCACCCGATCCGGAGCAGGTGCTGGTGCAGCTACGCGGGCGCGCCGGTCTGCGCCTTCTGCAGCGTCCCCCCAATCTCGAGGATGTGTTCTTGCGGCTAACCGGGCGCGAGATGGAGGACTGAACAATGGGCGAACGTTATGCGGCGGCCATGCCCGCCAATGCGTGGAATTGGGTCGCGGTTTGGCGCCGCAACTATCTTGGATGGAAGAAAATCGGGCTTGCATCGGTTCTCGGCAACCTCGCCGATCCGATGATCTATCTGTTCGGTCTCGGCTTTGGCATCGGAACAATGATAGGTCCTGTTGAGGGCACTTCGTACATTGCGTTTCTCGCGGCTGGCATGGTTGCCACAAGCGCGATGGCATCGGCGACTGCTGAAACGGTTTACGGGAGTTTCGGCCGCATGGACAACCAGCGCACCTGGGAAGGAATGCTATGCACTCAGCTGACGCTCGGCGATATCTTACTCGGCGAATTGGCGTGGGCAGCCACCAAGGCCCTGATGGCGGGCACAGCAATCACTATTGTTGCCACCACGCTCGGCTACACATCGTGGCCATCCATCCTCTGCTTGCTGCCAGTCATCGCTCTCAGTGGCCTCGCCTTCGCGAGTCTAGCGATGGTCGTCACGGCGCTTGCGCCCAGTTATGAATATTTCATATTTTATAATACGCTTGTTATAACACCCATGCTGTTCCTTTGCGGCGCGATGTTTCCGGTCAACCAATTGCCCGGCGCTTTTCAGGACGTCGCCTCCTTGTTGCCGCTCGCACATGCAATTGACCTCATTCGTCCGGCGATGCTTGGCCGTCCGGCCGGCAGCATGGGCCTGCATATCGGCGCGCTTTGCATATACACGGTTTTGCCGTTCTTCCTATCGGTTGCTCTATTTCGTCGTCGGCTGATGCGTTGACGCTACTCACCATTCGTAAAATTGATTCTTTGGGCGATACCCATCCACGCGTCGGATAGGTCAATACATGCGTTTTAAGGGACTCGATCTAAATCTCCTGGTTGTGCTGGACGCTTTGATCAGGGAGCGTAAAGTCACCGCCGCGGCCCGCAGTATTAACCTGAGTCAGCCGGCCATGAGCGCCGCCGTCGGTCGGTTACGCGCCTATTTCAGCGATGAGCTATTTACGATGAACGGCCGCGAACTCATTTTGACACCGCGCGCGGAGGGGCTCGCCACAGCAGTCCGGGAGGCATTGCTGCACATCCAGCTGTCGATTATTTCCTGGGACGCCTTTAACCCGGCCCGATCGGATCGTCGCTTCCGCATCATCCTTTCCGATTACCTCACGCTCGTATTTTTTAAGAAGATCGTAAAGCGTGCTGCGCGGGAAGCTCCCGCCGTCCGCTTCGAATGTCTGCTTATTTCCGACGACCCCGAGGAGCTTCTCCGGCGCGGCGACGTTGATTTTCTGATTATGCCGGAAGTATTCATGTCGAAACATCCTCGCGCAGCCCTGTTCGAAGATATGCTCGTATGCGTAGGCTGCGGCACGAACAAGCAGCTGTCAGAGCCACTTACATTCGACCGATACTTGTCGATGGGGCAGGTTGTGCTTAAATTCGGGGACACCCGGCAGCCCTCCATCGAGGAATGGTATTTGCTCGAGAACGGTTTCGAGAGACGTATCGAGGTCGTCGTACAGGGCTTTAGCATGATCCCGCCCCTTCTATCAGGCACCAACCGCATTGGGACAATGCCCTTACGGCTGGCGCAGCATTTCGCAAAATTAACACCCCTGCGGATTGTCGAACTTCCGCCGCCACTTCCTGCCGCATTCACGGAGGCCGTCCAATGGCCTGCGCTTCACAATAATGATCCGGCAAGCCTATGGATGCGGGAAATGATGTTGCAGGAGGCATCTCGTATGATTACCCCGCCTAAGAGCACCGGACGTCTCAGTTGTCGGCCGACGACCCCTCGGTTATGAGAGGAGGCATGGATGGCGATTGGGATTGGGCGATTCCTGCA
Source organism: Mesorhizobium sp. M0998 (assembly GCF_040318885.1). NCBI lineage: Bacteria > Pseudomonadati > Pseudomonadota > Alphaproteobacteria > Hyphomicrobiales > Phyllobacteriaceae > Mesorhizobium > Mesorhizobium sp. M0998. The sequence goes on along the minus strand of NZ_JAMYND010000009.1, from coordinate 64,710 downwards.
TTGTCGAGAACGATGCAGGGAGAGCAGATCCTTCAGCTTGAAGAGGTGGCAGCGATGCTGCCGCTGCATGAGCTTGGCTGGGGAACCGACGGGCGAACGAATTCGGGTGCGCTCGCAACACGGTGCCTCGGTATCTAAGCGAGGGCGGGACTGTTCCGTTTCGCAAGCCTGTGCGGCCGACCGCGTTTGACGGACTGGACGATTGGTTGCGGGAGCGCTTCTTCCCCCATGGCTCGGGCTAGATGACGATCTCGACCCGCTCCAGATGCGCCGGGAACGCCTTGCGCGGTCGCGCAGCACGTCGCGGCTCGCCTGTCGGTCTTGCGGCCTCGAGCTCGGACTCAATCGCGCCGAGCCCGGTCTGATTTCGAAGGCGAAGGCCTGCTGGGCACGTTCGAGCTTCTCGGAGCTGCGACCGAAGCGGCGCGCTCCATCTGCTTGACGATCCCATGAAGGTCGGCGATCCTCTCCTGGGCACGCTCGTTGAGTGTCGCCATCCGGACGATCTCGGCCTTGAGTGTTTCGCTCCGGAGTTGTTGCAGTTCGGCCTTCTCCGCCGCCATGGCGACGAACATCGCCTTGAGCGGATCGATTTCGTGGGGACGGGCCGAGCGCTTCTCGTCACTGACGCCGACAGGAGCTTATTTTGCACGGCCTGAGGCCCGCCTTTTGCGCCTGAGTTACTTCGCCACGGCCTATCCGGCCGACGTCGGACGCCGTCTCCGTTCGGCTCAAACGCGCCAGTCCATGCCTTCGACGAGCGCCATCAGTTCGGCGCGGCAAGCCGGGTCACGCCGTTCTCCACCCGCGGCCAGCGGAACTTGTCCTCGTCCAGCGCTTACGGTGCGGGTATGCCGGCGTCGAGCAAACAGAGAGAAGTTTGGGGCCGAACTAGGACGGCCCCGTTACGAAGTGTTGTCCTGGTGGTTTGAGTGTCGAATCTTCAGATCGATTGCTTGGGCGACCAGCGTCCCCGCCGCTAACGAGCCCGCAACTGCTCAGCAGAACGGCGAAGTGAACGTGAGTGCATCCATTTCGTAAATGCGTGTCTATCCAAGCAATCGATTTTTCTAATTATCCGATGAGGAATATGAACGCGTCAGGCAGGGTGCATCATTAGGAGTATTTTCGATGGCAAAGATTATCGAGGGTGGCCCGGGTTCCGAAACACTCCTCGGCACCGAGCTTGAAGATTGGATGGAGGGTTTCCAGGGCAATGACTGGATTGACGGTCGTGCCGGCAACGACGAGATCTCGGCTGGCCAGGGGAGTGACCGAGCCATTGGCGGCGAGGGTAACGACCGCATCTTCGGCGGAGATGGCTGGGACGATCTCTCCGGCGACAACGGCCGCTTCAACGCGCGCATCTCCGGTGAGGACAATGACAGGCTCAGCGGCGGTCCCGGCCAGGATGTCCTCTACGTGGGTGACGGCCAGGATACGTTGACCGGGGGCACCGACAATGACACGTTCGTGTTCCAGTTCCACAATCCGGTGCCTGGGGTTGTCGGGTCGAAGTCGGACATTACCACTATCACCGATTTCAACCCGGCGGAGGACAAGTTCGCCTTCGACGCGGTGGGCCTCTACAACGACGGTTTTGGCGCGAACTTCGTCAACAACGCCAGCATACAGTCCGGCTACCCGGTGAGCAGCTTCTACAGTGGTGCGGCCTCGGGTGCGAACGGCGAACACGTCGTGGTGATCACTGGCGAATCTTTCAACTCTGCTTCTGAAGCCGCGAGTGCGATCTCCGGCGAGCACGCCGGCGACATCATTGTCTACCAAAGCAGCTACAGCGACAGAGTCGCAACTCTGGCCTATGTCACCGCCGAGAACAACGGGCATGAGTTCGCCCACCTGGGCGGTGTGGTCACCGTGGCCGACCTAGGCCTGACCGCGTCGGACTTCACCTTCGTTTGATCCAGAAAACCCATACGGAACAGCGCCCCGCCCCCCTGGGCGGGCGCTTTCCGTCTCCGCTACTTGCGATGGGCCGGGGCGCCCGGGAGCAGTCGCAGCGTGTACAGCTTGACGAAGCCCTGCACGTCGCGCTGGTCGTACACCGAAATCTCCCTGAACGCGTGGAGGCGGAAGCCTGTTCGGGCCCTTGCGGCCGGCCACGATGACGTTGCCCTTCCAAACCTTCAGCCGGACGGTGTTGTTGTTGACCCGCTCCATTAGATGCCAAACCAAACATATTCGGCGGGAGCACTGATCCTGAATCAGCGAGTCGGTTGCCGCTCGGGGAGCAATATAGGGACTGGGTCGCCAGATCCTCACGGAGACCTACGTGAGTAACCATTCCTTGAAGGATTCAGCTTTGAGACCTTTCCCTCTGACTTCAGCTATTTGGGGAATTCTGTTGATCAGCGGCGTGGTCAACGTGCTTGCGCTGATCTCGCCGCTGTTCATGCTTCAGGTCTACGACCGCGTTCTGGCAAGTGGCAGCGTATCGACGCTAGTGGGGCTCGTCGTGCTTGCTGCAGGGCTTTATGCGTTCCAATGCCTGCTCGACGTTTTGCGCGCCCGCGTGCTGCTGCGGATTGGCGAGCGTTTCGATGAACAGTTTTCCGGACGCGTTCACGATGCGATCGTTCGCCTTCCGCTTTTAACGCGCATGCCGGGCGACGGCTTGCAGCCGCTTCGCGACCTCGACAATATTCGCGGATTCTTAGGTGGAAACGGTCCGACAGCGTTCTTCGATCTGCCATGGATGCTGCTTTATCTTGCCATTTGCTTCCTCCTTCATTTCTGGATCGGCATGACGGCACTTATCGGGGCGATCGGTCTCACATCTCTGACACTTCTTACCAACACTCTCTCGCAACGGCCGATACGCGAGACCATTGCCCACGACATGGTGCGCAATGGCCTACTGCAAGCAGCGCGTTGCAATGCCGAGGTCGTGCAAGCTCTCGGTCTCGGAAAGCGGATCGCTGCCCGATGGCACAAGGCCAATGCCGAGTATCTGGCCGCCAACCGGAAAGCTGGGGACGTGGCAGGTGGGCTGGGTGGCATTGCAAAGTCGTTGCGCGTGCTGCTGCAATCGGCCATTCTTGCCGTCGGCGCGTACCTTGTCATCAGGCAGGAGGCTACGGCCGGGGTCATGATTGCCAGTTCGATCATGATGGGGCGCGCGCTGGCTCCGGTCGATCTGGCCATTTCAAGCTGGAAACCCTTCCTCATGGCGCGCCAGGGTTGGGCGCGGCTGGAGGACCTCCTGGGAAAGGTTCCTGAAACCGCTCCTGTTATGCCAATGCCTGCACCTGAACGCGAACTCCGCCTCGAAGGCGTGACAATCGTTCCGCCCGGCGAAAGGAAGCCGACCGTGACCGGCCTTGCGTTTGCCGTTCAGGCGGGAAGCGCACTCGGGATCATCGGTGCATCGGGTTCGGGCAAGTCGACACTCTCGCGCGCCATCGTCGGCGCATGGACGCCGGTCGCCGGAAAGGTTCGCATCGACAGCGCAAGCCTCGATCAATGGGACCGGGAAGCGCTAGGCCGTCATATCGGCTATTTGCCGCAAGGTGTTGAACTGTTCGACGGCACCATTGCCGAAAACATCGCTCGTTTTGAAGATAATCCTGACCCTGAGGCTATTGTCACCGCGGCGAAAGCAGCGGGCACGCACGAACTGATCCTCCGATTTGAGCACGGCTACGAAACTCCGATTGGTGAGGCCGGATCGGCACTTTCCGCCGGGCAGCGCCAGCGTATCGGTCTTGCCCGTGCTCTTTATCGAGACCCTTTCCTTGTTGTGCTGGATGAACCCAATGCCAATCTCGATGCGGAAGGCGAGGCTGCGGTCGTCAAGGCGATCGCCTCCGTGCGCGGGCGCAAGGGCATTGCGGTTGTCGTCGCCCATCGGCCGAGCGCCATCCGCGCCGTGGATTTTGTGTTGGTCATGGAAGGTGGACGGCAGCGAGCATTCGGTGCGCGTGATGAAGCGCTTTCCAAAGTCTTGAAGAGGGCAGCGATGGCACCAGGCGCTGGCGTCAAGGCCATCGAGTCTACACAGGATAACGTGGGAGAGCGCGCTGACATGGAGGATCCCGGTGGCCGGCATTCATCAGAATAATGACGTTTCCAGCTCCATTCGCCGGCACCTGGTGGCGGGCCTTCTGGCGAGCGTGATCTTTGCTGGAGGAGCCGGAGCCTGGGCGGCCTTCACGAATCTCTCCGGTGCGGTTGTCGCGTCCGGACACTTTGTCGTCGATTCCTATGTGAAGAAGGTGCAGCACCCGACCGGCGGGGTGGTGGGAGAAATCCTGGTGAGCGAAGGTGATAAAGTAAAAGCCGGCGACATCCTCATGCGGCTCGACGCCACCCAGACGCGCGCCACTCTCGCTGTAGTCACCAAGCGGCTCGATGAGCTGGCCGCCAACCTGGCACGACTCGAAGCTGAGCGTGACGATCTGGCGGAGATCGCCTTCCCGGACTGGCTGCTCGCCCGCAGAGATGTTCCGGACGTAGCTTCGGCAGTACATGGCGAGACGCGGCTGTTCGAATTCCGCAGACAATCCCGCGACGGGAGGCAGGCGCAGCTAGCGGAACGCATCACTCAATATGAGCACGAGATCGAGGGGCTCAAGGCGCAGGAAATCGCTTCTGAGAAAAGCACCGAGATTCTCCAAAAGGAAATTGCTGCCCTGAGTGGGCTGCGCGACCAAGGCATTGTCTCGGACCAACGCTTGAACAGCCTGAAGACGCAGGTTGCCACTTTCGGCGGCGAACGCGGTGAGAAGATTGCACATCAGGCACAGACGGCAGCCCGCATAGCCGAAACGCGCCTCCAGATCCTGCAGATCGATCCGGATTTCAAGATGGAAGTCGGCCAGGAGCTCAGAGAGGTTCAGGCGCAGGTTGGGGAGTATGTTGAGCGCAAGGTGGCGGCTGAACAGGAACTGCGACGGATCGATATTGTCGCGCCGCAGTCAGGCGCCATTCAACAACTCGCAGTTCATACGGTCGGAGGAGTGATCACGCCCGCCGATCCGATTATGCTAATCGTGCCGGAAGGCGACGATCTTGCGCTTGAAGCACGAATCACCCCGAAGGACATCGACCAAATCCAGCTTGGTCACAAGGCCGTGCTGCGGATGTCAGCCTTCAATCTGAGGACCACGCCGGTATTGAACGGATATGTCAGCCGGATCGCAGCCGATCTGGCGACGGACGAAAAAAACGGCGTTTCGTATTACCTGGTGCGTCTGTCAGTTCCGCATGCGGAACTGACGAAGCTCAAGGACCTGACGCTCGTGCCCGGCATGCCGGCCGAAGCGATGATCCAGACGGGCGAGCGTACGGCGCTTTCTTATTTTGTGAAGCCGCTGTCGGACCAAATCAGTCGCGCATTCCATGAGGAATGAAAGTAATCCACAGAAATATTTTGTTTGTATTCTTGTTGGTTGTTACGCACGCATGAGAGTCATAACCGTTTGAAAACACAGCCATGCTTTCCTCAGTTGGATTCCGCCTCTGACTCAGATTCGTGGTTCCGCGGTCATTTTGCCCTTCCAAGTCGCCGACCATTCAGTTCTTGGCCTCGAGCGCATTAAGATACCCATCATCGTACACAAAGGCTGGAAAAGAGTCCGGTGTCTTGAGCGATCCTAGGTCTGGAGACCTAGGGTGAGCCTGCAAGCACAGGGCCAGGAAATGATTGAGCGTCTGCAATATTCGGACAGGTGCATAGAAAGACAGGCAGGCGCCAAAGACGCGCTTTCAACGCACTAAACCGATGCTGCGCACCCCGAGCGTCTTGCCGCCCTCGCTCCCGCCGGTAGGAATCAATCGCGAGCAGGCTGCGACGTTCATCGGCGTAAGCTCAACGACCTTTGATGAAATGGTCCAGGACGGCCGGATGCCGCAGCCACGAATGCCGAGCAAGGGGCGCATTGTTTGGGACGTCGAGGAACTTGTATTGGCGTTTCGAAAGCTCCCTCACCGCCAAATCGGAGGAGCACCAAAGCTTGACGAAGATTCGCCGCCACTAGACAATCCTTGGGATCGAAAACCACGAACATGACGGATGAGCCCGTGAAGGTCGATCTTAAGGGCGTAGTGAAGGACACTGATCGCCACGGCAATGATCGGTACTATTTTCGCGCACCGGGTCGGAAGAAGGTCCGGCTCCGTGAACCGACCGGCAGCGACGAGTTCCTCGAGGAACTGCGGTGCGCGCGCGCCGAGGTCACTTATGTTCGGCCCGGCACTCTTCCCGAGATTTGCCGGCGCCTCCCCAAGCCTTCCGAGCCAGCGAAGAAAGGCACGTTGCTGTGGCTTTGCCAGGAGTATTACCGTCGGGGCGGCACGGAAATCACCCAAGACACTATGGCGCGCCGACGAGCAATTCTGGAGCGCGTATGCGAATTACCTCATCCCCTCGAAGGTGACCCGGATCCTCAGTATCCCACCAAGGGATCTCTGCCATTCGCCGGTATGAAACGGTCTCATGTTAAGGAGATCAGGGACACCAGGCTCGACGCCCTTGGCGCGGCAAACAATATCGTAAAAGCCATCAGCGCGATGTTTGAGTGGGCAAAGGACACAGAGATTCCGGGCGTCGACTCCAATCCCGCCCGCGGCATCAGACGGCTAAAGAGCGGCGACGGCTGGCACCCATGGGACGTGTCGGAGATCGTTCAATATGAGAAGCGGCATCCGCTGGGTACCGCAGCCAGACGTGCGCTCTCGATCTTCATGTTTACTGGCCTGCGGTTGTCCGACGTCGCGATCTTCGGTCGACAGCACATCACGCTCGTCTACAACGAGGAGACCGAGCAGTGGGAGAAGTGGATCAGAATTAAGCCTGGGAAGACCAGTCGTAACAAGGATGCGGTGTTGGTGGAGCTCCCGCTTCTGCCCGAACTAGAGGCGGAACTTGAGCACACGCCCTCCGACCAGATGACCTTCCTGGTCAATGAGTATGGTCGCCCGTTCTCGGAGAACGGTCTGGGCAACAAGATGCGCCAGTGGTGTGATCAAGCTGAGCTGCCGCACTGCAGTGCTCATGGAATTCGCAAGGCCGGCGCGACGATCGCCGCTGAGAACGGCGCGACGCACGAGCAGCTGAAGGCGATATATGGGTGGACTACGTACCAGCAGCCCGACCACTACATCAAGAAAGCGCGTCGCCGGAAGGTAGCGAGAGCGGCGAAATACCTGCTGGTTATCGATCGAAAAGAGAACAAAATTGTCCCACTTTCTGAGGGGGTTGAAAGAGGTGGGACAAAAATCGCCAAAAAATCCAATTAAGTCAACGGCCACAAAAGCCAATGGTGGGCCCGGAGGGACTCGAACCCCCAACCAAGCGGTTATGAGCCGCCGGCTCTAACCATTGAGCTACAGGCCCCACGGCGCTGGATTAGTGTTTTTCCCTGAACCGCACAAGGCTTTCCGAGGGCTTTCCGAGCAGGCGTTCCAAGGGGGCTGGCAGGGATCGCCCAAATCAGCCCATATTGATAACCTATTGCACGTCGCCCATTGGACGCCGGCCAACACTCGGCTGTCTTGGGATCCCAGATCGAGGAGATTTCATGACCAGACGTATTTTGCCCCTGGCGATTGCCGCCGCAATCGCATTTCCGGCGATCGCGGCCGCCGCCGATTCGCCACCGCCGCCGCGTATCGTCGTCACCGGTGAAGGCGAGGCGGCGATAGCACCCGATCTGGCTCTGCTGACGCTCAGCGTCATGCGCGAAGCCAAGACGGCACGTGCAGCGCTCGATGCCAATAACGACGCCATGGCCGCGGTGATCGCTGCCATGAAATCGTCCGGCATCAAGGAGCGCGACCTGCAGACAGCGGGCATCCAGATCAATCCGCGTTATAACTACACCAACAAGCCCGACGGCAGCCAGGAGGCCGAGCTTGTCGCCTATCAGGTGACCAACACGCTTTCGGTGCGCGTCCGCGACATCGACAAGACCGGCGACATTCTCGACAAGGCGGTGTCGCTCGGCGTCAACCAGGGCGGCGGCATCTCCTTCTCCAACGACGATCCGGCGGCAGCCGTCACCGAGGCGCGCAAGAAGGCCGTCGCCAATGCCATGGCCAAGGCCAAGACGCTGGCCGAAGCGGCCGGCGTCGGCATCGGCCGGGTCCTGGAAATCACCGACCAGAATTTCGCACCACCGCCGATGCCGATCAACGCCAAGGCATTCGATGCCGCCGGCGCGTCGGTCCCGGTGCAAGCCGGCGAGAATTCCTATACCGCACAGGTGACGGTGACTTTCGAATTGAAATGATCATCGCTTGCAGCATGAAAAAACCCCGGAGGATCGATCCTCCGGGGTTTTTTGAGCCGCGCTTTCCGTCCTGGCGGAAAGGGCTCCGCTACTCTACCGGCTGCAAGTCAGCCGGCCGCAAGCCCGAAGACCTTAGCGATAGATGATCGGACAGCCGCGCTCGTTGGCGAATACGATTACGACGCGGTCGCCATACTGGCGGCCGGCGACCTTGACCGTGCGGCGGTTGATGTCGATGATGCGGGCGCGGTGCAGGCCCATGCGTTCGGCCTTGTCAATGGCACGCTCCGGCGAACAGGACCGGCGCCAGCCGCCATGACGGCGGTGTTCGCGATAGTAACCATCATCTTCGTCGCCGGTATAGACGCCGACGCGCGGATCCTGGTTGTTGCCGAAGCCGAGATAGATGCTGTCAGCATGAGCGGGGATGGCAGCAAGCGTGCCAAGGCCGACAAGTGCCGAAAGAGCAACCGTCTTGATGGTATTGAACATTGTCTTCTCTCCTTGTTTGAGGGTTTCCACCCGTTTTCGTCAAACCTATGCGAGGAGAATGCACCCGCCTGTCTGAATTTTTTGCGAACCGGCCATTCATCCCCCGTTCATGCGGCAAGAATGGGCCAGCCGTTAGTCTGTCCGTTTCTGGAACCGTTCTATGCAGGGCAGATGGGGAACGTACCCTTTTGCCATGGTTCCCGGTCTTCGTTACCGCAGGAAATCCTAAGGCTCGTCCGCGAGCATATGGTCGAAATAGTCGTCCGGCTCGGCAAGGTCGGTCTCGCTGGCGCTGACCCGGCCGCGCATCGAGATGCCGGCCTCGTGCACGGTCTCGTCGCTTCCCGACACCAGCCTGTGCCACCAATAGAGATCGCGGCCCTCGGCCACCAGCCGGTAAGCGCAGGTCTTGGGCAGCCAGCTGATGGTGCGCACGTTCTGCGGCGTCAGCCCGACGCAATCCGGAACACGCGCCAGCCGGTTGGCATAGTCGGAGCAGCGGCAGCTTCCAGCGTCGAACAGCTGGCAGCCGACGCTGGTCCAGTAGATCTCTCCGGTATCCTCGTCTTCGAGTTTGGACAGGCAGCACTTGCCACAACCGTCGCAGAGTGATTCCCACTCGGCCGGGGTCATCGCCTCGAGCGTCTTGGTCTTCCAGAACGGCTTTTCCATCGTCGGCATGTGGCCCCCGGACGCTTCAAGGTCAAGCACGGCAACCGTGCACCCTCGTCCGAACGATACGCCGGGACCATACGCCGGAACATACGCCAGGACCATACGAATGACATGAAGTCGCCTTCAAAACGCCGGTCAATCGCCCTGTGCCACAGCTAGAACCTACAAACAGGAACCAAACATGGTTGCTGAAAGTTTGGGCAGGGATGGGACGCCACAAGGAGTGTTTATGATGAAACGCCAACCACGGATTCTGGCAGGCACGGCGCTTGGCCTGTTGATGGCGTCCGCGCCGCTAGGCGCGTTCCCGCTGCAAGGCAATGCCGCACTCGGCCCCGTGCAACGCACAGCAGCGCCGCTCATCCCAGTGCAATCGAGTTGCGCCGAGGGCGAGTCGGCGGAGGCCTGCGCGCAGAGCCAGCAGGCAGAGCAGCCCAGAAAGAAGAAGCGCGACCAGCAGCAGCAAACGGAATCCGCTCCGGCCGAGCAGGCGGCTCCGGCCGAGTCCGAGCAACCCCGCAAGAAGCGGCGCAATCAGCAGCAGCAAACAGAATCCGCTCCGGCCGAGCAGATCGCTCCAGCCGAGTCCGAGCAACCCCGCAAGAAGCGGCGCAATCAGCAGCAGCAAACAGAATCCGCTCCGGCCGAGCAGATCGCTCCAGCCGAGTCCGAGCAACCCCGCAAGAAGCGGCGCAATCAGCAGCAGCAAACAGAATCCGCTCCGGCCGAGCAGATCGCTCCGGCCGAGACCGAGCAGCCCCGCAAGAAGCGGCGCAATCAGCAGCAGATCGAAGCGGCCCCATCGGAACAACCGGCCGAGCAGGCAGCGCCGGCAAACGACAACCAGCCCAACGTCAATCCGCGCAAGAAGAAGCAAAAACAGAACCAGCAGATCGAGGCTGCCCCGGCAGAACAGGCTCCGACTGTCGAGCCCGGACAAAAGCCGGGCAAGCGCAAGAAGCCTGCTGAATTGACCGGACCCGCCACGGAGGCGGAAGGCCAGCCGGCGCCGACCAATAAGGAAGCGACCCCACAGGCCCAACCGGCTCCGACCGAGCAGCAGGCCGCTCCCGTCCCGGGCGAACAGCCCCAGGACAAGATCAAGAAACGTGGCAAGAGGCCTGTCGGCGAACAGCCGGTGACAGGAGAGCAACAGCCCTCGACCGGCGAACAGCCTTCGACTGGCCAGGCCGCGCCGGTCCAGGGGGAAAATCCGGTCCAGGGTGAAGCCCAGGCCAATCCGAACGAGGCACCTGTTCTGGACAGCCAGAAGGATGTCTTGCGCAAGCGCAAGGGTGGCAAGGAGCGCGGCCAAAATGCCGGTAAGCAGCAGGGCAACCAGCCCGCCCAGCAGGGCGAGAACCAGGTGGAAGCCCCGAAGCCGGCTCCGGTCGATCAGGGGCCGCCACCCACCGACGACCGGGCAGCCCAGCGGGAGATCAAGCCTGAAAAAATCGTTCCGGTGACCGAGGAAAAAGGCAAGCGCGTCGAGCGTGCGCCGGACATCGAGGATGTTCGTCGTCGTCCGCGCCCCCAGGGTGCCAACGTCGTCAGGGAATTCGGCGACCGCGTTATCCTGCAGTTCAACAACCAGACGTTCGTCGAAAGCAGCGATGCACCGCGCATGCACCGCGGCGCCAGGAATGTCTATTACGAGGACCTGTCGGGCGATCGCACCCGGGAAATAGTCGAGCGTGACAATGGTGTCCGGATCGTCACCATCCGCAATCGCTACGGCGACGTCATCCAGCGTTCACGCATCGCGCCCGACGGCCGCGAATATGTGCTGAGCTATGTCGACGAGCGGAACTATGACGACGATGCAGACTGGCGCGACCCGGGCGACGACCTGCCGCCGATGCGCCTTACCATCCCGCAAGAGGAATACATTCTGGATTCCGAAGAGGTCGAGGATCCGGACGACTACTACACCTTCCTCGAACGGCCGCCGGTCGAGAGGGTCCAGCGCCTCTATTCGATCGACGAGGTCAAGCGCTCGGCCCGCGTGCGCGACATCGCCCGCCGCATCGACCTCGACACGCTCAACTTCGAATTCGGTTCGGCCTCGATTTCCGACACCGAGGTCCAGAAGCTGGAGGGTGTTGCCAACGCCATGGACAAGCTGCTGAAGAAAAACCCGGCCGAGAGCTTCCTGATCGAGGGCCATACCGACGCTGTCGGCACACCGGAAGCGAACCTTGCTCTGTCCGACCGCCGCGCCGAGGCGGTCGCCGAAGCCTTGACCAACGCCTTTGGCATCCCGCCGGAGAACCTGACGACGCAGGGCTATGGCGAGGAGTATCTCAAGGTCAACACGTCGGGACCCAACCGCGAGAACCGCCGCGTCGCCATCCGCCGGATTACACCCCTGGTAGCGCCTGTGGCCAGCGCCCAATAAACCGCAATGTGAACCGCGCGATTTGATCAACCATTGAATCGCGCGGTCATCAATCTTGAAACGCGCGGTTACCCATCCCAGATTCTGGAAAGGGCGTTCCCTGCCCTGTCCCGACTCCAGCGGGACACACGAGCCCCGCCGGTTCCCCTCCCCGGCGGGGTTTCGTTTTTTTGAAACCTTGCAAACCGCCGCAGCCTGCCCGAAATACGGCACTCCGACAATGGAGCCCGAATCGCCGCATGAAGCGCCTCGAACTCGCCATCGAATCGATCATTCTCGCCTCGCGCTGGCTGCTCGTCGCCTTCTATCTCGGACTGGGTGCGGCACTTGCAATTTATGCCGTGTCCTTCGGCAACAAGCTGTTCGAGTTCGTCTCCCTCGCCTTCACGCTCGATGACACCGACACCATCCTGAAAATACTCGGCCTCATCGATGCCGCGCTGGTCGCCTCACTGGTGGTGATGGTGATCATCTCGGGTTACGAAAACTTCGTCAGCCGCTTCGATGAAAATGACGGCAAGGTGCATTGGCTGGGCACGATCGATGTCGGCTCGCTGAAGGTCAAGGTCGCCTCGACAATCGTAGCGATCTCCTCGATCCACCTCTTGCAGGTGTTCCTGAACTCGGTCTCCTACACGACCGACCAGCTGATGTGGCTGACCATCATTCATCTGGCCTTCGTTCTGTCGGCACTGATGCTTGCCTATATCGACCGGCTGATGGGTCTTGGCAAAGCCAAGAAAGCCGAAGACTGAGCACACGTCTGTGCCGGTCTTTAAGAGATATGCCTGTCAGCTAGATACTTTCCGTCAGTAGATACCTTTGATTTTGGTATCCGTCCGGCCGAACACCTCGTCCGGCACAAAAAAGTCGCCGGCGAGCGGGCCTGTCGCACCCGGCGCATAGGCCGAGAAATCGCTGACGCCCTCAGCGCGCAGCACTTCTTCGTCAATGTAGAAATTGCCGGTCGCCTCACGCGACGGCCTGACCAGGATGGCGTATGCCGCATCGGCCATGATGTCGGGCGAACGGCTCATCGCCACCACCGTCGCCCCGCCCAGGAGGTTACGCACCGCCGCCGTGTCGATGGTCGAGATCGGCCATAGCGAATTGACCGCAATGCCGTCCCTGGCGAACTCGGCGCTCATGCCCAGCGTGCACATCGACATGCCGAACTTTGCCATCGTGTAGGCGACATGGTTCTTGAACCACTTGGCCTTCATGTCGAGCGGCGGCGCCAGATTCAAGATGTGAGGATTTTCCGCCAACCTCAAGTGCGGAATGCACATTTTGGAGACGAGAAAAGTGCCGCGCGTGTTGATCTGGTGCATCAGATCGTAGCGCTTCATATCGGTCTCCAACGTGCCGGTGAGCTGGATGGCACTGGCGTTGTTGACGCAGATATCGACGCCGCCGAACCGCTCCACGGTCTTGGCGACCGCCTCGGCGACCTGTTCTTCATCCCGAATGTCGCACAGCGCCGGCAGCGCCTTGCCGCCGGCCTGCTCGATCTCGTGCGCCGCCGTGTAGATCGTCCCGGGCAGCTTCGGATGCGGCTCGGCGGTCTTGGCCGCGATCGTCACATTGGCGCCATCGCGCGCGGCGCGCAGCGCAATCGCCAGCCCGATGCCGCGCGACCCGCCGGAGATGAAAAGCGTCTTTCCCTTGAGCGACATCCTTGCGCCTTCCTGCAACATGAAAGACACGATCCTTGCGCGGCTGAGAACCGCCGCGCAAGGCCCAACACACCGCATGCGGGTTACGCTGCGTCGGCCTTGAGACAATCTGAACTAGACCAGCACCAGGCCCTGCCGCATGGCGATGGCAATCGCATCGGTGCGGTTGGCGGCACCGAGCTTCGTCAGGATCGCTGCGACATGGAACTTCGCCGTATGCACGGAGATGTTCAGCCGCCGCGCGATGACCTTGTTGGGGGCGCCCTCGGCCAGCAGCGCCAGCACCTCGCCTTCCCGCGGCGAAAGCGTCGGCCGGACGATATGCTCGTCAGTCGGTTCCTCTTCGAACCGGTCGCTGCCATGGAAGGTCAAATCGTGATGCAGATCGGATAGAGCATGACTGTCACGCGAAATCCGGTAGCCCGCAGCCGCGAGCCGCGCGGCGGCGGCGATCAGCAACTCGTCCGCTTGCACCGGCAGCACGGCAAATACTGTATCGGCCGGCCGTTCACGGGCCGCTCGCGACGATAGCAGCACGCGAGGCATAGCCGCGTCGACGAGCCCGCCTTGTAGCCCATGATCATCGACGATGGCGACATCCGCCGCCTCACGCCCGTCGACTTCGCCGGCCAGAACCGGCCGCAGATCATCGGTCGCGGCGAGAATGGCGGACAGACTTCGCGTGCGCTCGGCGTCACCGAGCGCGATCAGCACCGTCAGCCGTCTGCCAGCGACCTCACCGCTTACCATCTATCCCTCAGCTCAGTGGCTTTTCACCGATGGTCAGGGAAACCTCACGATTCTCGCCGCCGCGCACCACGCCGAGTGTCACCAAGGCACCGGCGCTGTCCGGCCCGAGCTTGCGGATCAGCTCGCGCGGGCCATGCACCGTCTCTGCGTTCCACGACACGATGATGTCGCCGAGACTGAGACCGGCTGATTTCGCCGGCCCGTTATCGTCGAGACTCATCACCATGGCGCCCTGTGTATCACCATTGCGGACCGGATGCAGGCCGGCGCCAAGATAGCCGCGCGCCACATGACCCTTCTCGCGCAGCGTCGTGACTGCCCGCTCGATCGTTTCGTAAGGCATGACCAGCGCCCGCCGGAGTGGCCCGAACAGCAGCATGCCGATCAGTCCGCCCTTGGCGTCGAGCACAGGGCCACCCTCGAAACGGCCGCCGGCATTGACGGCAAGGTTGATGCGCCGGTCGATCGTGCCACCGCGCATTGAACGCCAGGCCGGGCCGACCTCGCCGACCGTGCCGAAGGTAGCGAGCGAGGTGCCGTCGCTATTGCCCGCCACGACCACCAGGTTGCCCGGCCGCACCGCATCCGCCTTTACCAGTGACGGGGCGGCCGGCGCGCCGGCCAGTTTCAAAACGGCCGTGCCGGTGGACGGGTCGCGGCCGACCAGTTCCGCCTTGACGGCTTCGCCCGAAGAAAACGTCAGCTCGATCTCCTCGCCGGCCTCGACCGCCTCCTCGGCAGTGACGAAATAGCCGTCCCGCCAGTGGAAAGCAGTTGACGTCCGGTGGTGCGTCGCGAAGCTGGCCGTCGCTGGTGCCGCGGCTGCCGCGATGTCGGCAATGGCGTCGGAAAACGTGCTCAGATTGAAATCGCTCATGATTTGTCTCCTGGGTTCTTCGTGACCCAGATATCGCCCGGCAGGGCGTTGGCGGATACTCGCCTGACGGCTAGTTGGGCATTTGACTGGCCATCTGGTCAGGTCGCGGCCGGTCCGGCCGCTCCGCACATATAGGCATTGTTCATCTTGTTCCAAACGGAGCCTTCGGATGGCCCTGCCCGCCCAGCAATTGCAATATGACGATGCCCTTCTCGATGCCTATTCGGCGACGGTCGCCGATGCCGTCGACCGCATCGGGCCCGCTGTCTGCCGCATCGAGCGCATCGGCGGCCCGGGTGGCCATGGCTCCGGCTTCGTCATCGCGCAGGACGGGCTGGTCGTCACCAACTTCCACGTCGTCGGCGATGCGCGCAGCGTACGCGTGTCAATGCCGGACGGCGCCTCCAGGGAAGGCCGCGTGCTCGGCCGCGATCCCGACACCGACATTGCGCTGGTGCGCGCCGACGGCAACTTTGCGGACGTCGCGCCGCTTGGCGATTCCAAGCGATTGAGGCGCGGCCAGATTGCTATTGCCATCGGCAATCCGCTCGGCTTCGAATGGACCGTCACCGCTGGCGTCGTCTCGGCACTCGGCCGCTCGATGCGTGCCTCCACCGGCCGGCTGATCGACGACGTCATCCAGACCGACGCCGCGCTCAACCCCGGCAATTCTGGCGGACCGCTGGTGTCCTCGGCTGGCGAGGTGATCGGCGTTAACACCGCGATGATCCACGGTGCGCAAGGCATCGCCTTCGCGGTTGCCTCCAACACCGCCAATTTCGTCATCTCGGAAATCATCCGCTTCGGCCGTGTGCGCCGTGCCTTCATCGGCGTTTCCGCCGACACCACCAACCTGCCGCGCCGCGCAGCCCTTTTGTCGCAAGTATCGAGCAGCACGGCGGTGCGCCTGCGCACCGTCGAAAAGAACAGCCCAGCGGCCAAAGCCGGCCTCAGGGAAGGCGACATTATTGCCGCCATCGACGGCCGCCCGGTCACCGGCGTCGACGATCTGGTGCGCATGCTCGACGCCGAGCGCATCGGCCGCGAGACACTGTGCACGGTGGTGCGCCGCTCCGGCATTACTCAGGTCACCGTGATGCCGTTGGCGCGGGCGAGTTAGCGCGCCGCAGCACCCTGCGCATATTGCGCCATAAATTCTGGGCTCGGCGGGATCGGCCTGATCACGTCGATCAGCACGCCGTTGGGATCCCTGGTGATGAAATGACGCTGGCCGAAGGGTTCGTCGCGTAGCGTTCGCAGGATCGGCAGGCCAGCGGCGGTGATCCGCTTATAGATGGCATCCGGATCCCTGACCTCGAAATTGATCAGCAGGCCAGATGTGCGGCCCCGCCCTTCCTCCGGGATCGTCTCATGATCGCCCTGGACGATGCCGAGGTTGGCGCGACGGTCTTCGGCCGAGCGCAAATGCACGTACCAGTCGGCCTCAAACAGCGGCTTGAAGCCGAAATGCGCAACATAAAAGGCTGCCGTGCCGGCAACGTCGCTCGTCATCAGCACCGGATAATAGCTCGTCGTCCTCATCTTTCCTTCTCCCGGCAAATAACATACAGTCTGCATGTAAATGGCAATAACATACAGGCTGCATGTATGCAACAAGGATCCGCTCGTCGCTCCAACCGTGATCGCACCGAGGCGACACGCGCTGAGCTCATCGCCGCGGCTCGCAAACTGTTCACCGAAAAGTCCTATGCCGAGACCGGCACACCCGAGATCGTCGCCGCTGCCGGCGTCACGCGCGGCGCGCTCTATCATCACTTTGCCGACAAGCAGGCGTTGTTTGCCGCTGTGGTCGAACAGGAGGCGCAAGCCGTCTCGGAAGAGATCGAACGCGCGTCGCCGCCTTCGCTATTTGCCCGCGATGCGCTGATTGCCGGCTCGGATGCCTATCTGGCTGCCATGCGTGCGCCCGGCCGCACGCGGCTCTTGCTGCTTGACGGCCCGGCCGTACTCGGCCGCGCCGCCATGGATGCGATCGACAATCGCCATGGCAACCGTTCGCTGCGCGAAGGCCTTGTTGCTGCGATGCGCTCGCACTCCATGACGAGACTGCCTGTGGAAGCACTGACCGCGTTGCTCGCAGCCGCCTTCGACCGCGCAGCGCTCGCCATCGAAACTGGAGCATCGATCGAGGACTATCGCGCCGTTCTCATGGCGCTGATCGACGGCCTGTCTCCGGCTCCTCCTCAGGTATCTCACCCGGTTCGAACTCGTTGAAACAGCCTAGCTGGCGCTTGAACTGGTCGATCAGCCAGGCGGCCGCCGGTTTCGGGCTGCGATCGGCGCGGTGCATGGCATAGAGCGGCGAGCGGACTTCGCTGTAAGGCTCGAGATCGAGTTCGACGAGCCGGCCGGTCGCCAGATCATCGGCGATGAGCCATCGCGGCAGCCCGCCCCAGCCCAGCCCCTCGCGCATCAGCACGTGCTTGGTGCGCACATCCGTCAGCCGCCAGGTGCGGTAGGCGAAGACGCCATAGTCACGCCCGCGCGTACGCTCGGACTGGTCCGAGACGACCAGTTGGATGTGTTCGCGGACATCCTCTAGCGCCACTGGTCTCGGCAGCAGCGCCAGAGGGTGATCAGGCGCTGCGGCTGGCACCAGGGAGAAGAAGCCGATGCGAAGCAGATTCACGTCCGTCTCACCCAGAAGCCCCCCGATGCCGAGATCGGCCTGTCCGCCGACAACATGATCGAGGATAAGGCCAAGCGAGCCGATATGCAGACGCAGCGTCACGGCCGGGAACTGCGCCTCGAATGCCTTTAGCACCCGAACCAGCACCGGCGACGGTAGCGTCACGTCGACCGACAGCGTCACTTCCGCCTCCAATCCCTGCCGGTATCCGTCGACACGCGAGCGGATGCGTTGCAGCACGCCGACCATGCGCCGCGCATCTTCCAGCGTCGCCTTGCCGACATCGGTCAGTTGCGGTTCACGCGTGCCCTCGCGCTCGAACAGCTTCAGCCCGAGCTGCGCTTCGAGGTTGGCGATGGCGTAGCTGATCACCGATTGCGCGCGATTCAATTTGCGCCCGGCGGCCGAGAAGCTGCCGGTCTCGGCCACCGCAACCAGGATC
This sequence comes from Mesorhizobium sp. M0998, assembly GCF_040318885.1. Classification (NCBI taxonomy): domain Bacteria; kingdom Pseudomonadati; phylum Pseudomonadota; class Alphaproteobacteria; order Hyphomicrobiales; family Phyllobacteriaceae; genus Mesorhizobium; species Mesorhizobium sp. M0998. The sequence continues at coordinate 46,498 of NZ_JAMYND010000009.1, read as the reverse complement.
TGCAGTTGGTCAAGCGTCGGGTTCGGTTGCATCGTTCAATCCACATTTTAGATGGATAATATACAAAATATACCAGTTTTTCAAATGGGTCTGCGCACACATATCTGCCGGGAGATTTTGATCCAACCCTGGAGACCCCATTATGTCCATCCTTCTTGTCACATCGAGCCCGCGCGGCGCTGCCTCACACTCGACCCGTATTGCTACTGAATTCGCCGAAAAGCTTGTTGCCGCCGATCCGTCGAACACGCTTGTCGTGCGCGACCTCGTCGCCAATCCGTTGCCGCACATCGATGCCGATTATGCGACCGGCATCTACACGCCGGCCGAAGCGCGCACCTCGCGCCAGGCTGAAGTCGTTGGCGTCTCCGATGTCGTGCTGGATGAACTGTTCGCCGCCGATTCGGTGATTCTCGCCACCGGCTTCATCAACTTCAACATCTCCTCGACGCTGAAGTCCTGGGTCGATCACATTGCCCGTTCCGGCAAGAGCTTTGCCTATGGCGAGAACGGCCCCAAGGGCCTCGTCACCGGCAAGAAGGTCTATATCGTGCTGGCTTCGGGCGGCATCTATTCCGAAGGTGCGGCCGTGCAGTTCGATCACGCCATTCCCTACCTGCGCAGCGTGCTTGGCTTCCTCGGCATGACCGATGTCGAGGTTATCCGCATCGAAGGAGTCGGCATGGGCGCCGATGCGGTGGCAGCAGCGCTGGCCAAGGCCTCGACCAAGGTCGACGCCATTGTGGCCGCGACCGGTAATGCCGAGCGCGTCGCCACCGCGGCGTAAAAGCGTCAGCATCGTCTGAGTTGTACAAGGGCAGGCGCCCGGCGCCTGCCCTTGTTATCGTTGGCGACAACCTATTGTGGTGGGTCACACAACCGCCATTGGTTATTCCGCTTGTCTGCGCTATCGGTCGCGGATGTTCCTTTCCGTTGCCACAACGCACCGTCCGGCCACCGATCTCGGTTTCTTGCTGCACAAGCATCCGGATCGCCTGCACGAGACCGACCTGTCTTTCGGCAAGGCGTGGCTGTTCTATCCCGAGGCAACCGAAGAGCGTTGCGAGGCTGCACTCCTGCTCGATGTCGATCCTGTGGGACTGGTGCGGGGCAAGGGCCAGGCAGAAGGCCTGCTCGACCAATATGTGAACGACCGGCCTTACGCAGCATCATCCTTCCTGTCGGTAGCGCTGAACAAAATGCTGCGGACGGCGATGACCGGTACATCGAAGGAGCGCCAGGAACTGGCCGACAGCGAACTGCCGCTGGAAGCCGTGGTTACGCCACTGCCAACGCGCGGCGGTGAGGTTCTGGTTCGAAGTTTGTTCGAACCCTTGGGCTGGACAGTCGATCTGACGCCAATCGAAGGAATCGGGGGTGCTGCGGGCGAGCCCCGATACGGCCATCTAAAGCTGACCGGCACGGGCCGGCTCAGCGCCTTGTTGAACCACCTCTATGTGCTGATCCCAGTGATGGACGATGCCAAGCATTACTGGGTCGGCGAAGCAGAGATCGACAAGCTGCTGTCCAAAGGCGAAGGCTGGCTGGAAAACCATCCGGCCAAAGACCTGATCGTGCGCCGCTATCTGGGCAATCGCCGGGCTTTGGCCCGCATCGCCCTGGAGCGGCTGGCTCCCGAGACGGCTGGCGAGGCACAACCTGCCGAGCCGCGCGTTACGCCCGAGGAAGCGCTGGAGACGCCTATCCGGCTCAACGATCTGCGCATGGACGCAGTTGTCCACGCCATTCGGGCGACGGGAGGAACCACTGTTGCGGACCTGGGATGCGGTGAAGGCAAGCTGCTCGACAGGCTGGTGCGCGAGCGATGGATTCACAAGCTGTTCGGTCTGGATCCGGCGGCGCGCGAACTGGAATGGGCCGCAAAGCGTCTCAAGCTGAACGAATTAGGCGGGCCGCCCGAGGGCCGGGTCACGCTGCTGCATGGATCGCTGACCTACCGCGACAGCCGTTGGGCCGCAGCCGACGTCGCCGTTCTGGTCGAGGTCATCGAGCATCTCGACGAGGACAGGCTGCCCCTGGTCGAACGCATCGTTTTCGGTGAGACGGCGCCCAAATCCGTCATTGTGACCACTCCGAATGCGGACTACAACGCTCTGTTTCCAAGACTGGTCCCTGGCGCATTTCGCCATCCCGATCACCGTTTCGAATGGAGCCGGGCTCAGTTCCAAGCCTGGGCGGCCAAAATCGGCGAGATCTATGGCTATGCAGCCACCTTCAGCGGTATCGGAGCCGAGGACCCGACCCTCGGCGCCCCCACCCAGATGGCAGTGTTCACCCGATGAGAGAACCTGATAAGACCAACCTCACCATTCCTGACTTCGCCCTCGTCGTGCTGATCGGCTCGACCGGATCGGGCAAGTCGACTTTCGCCACCAAGCATTTCCTGACGACTGAGATTATCTCCTCGGACCAGTGCCGGGCGCTGATCTCCGACGACGAAACCGACCAGGACGTCTCTGCGGATGCCTTCGATCTGGTTCGCGAAATAGCCGGCAAGCGGCTCAAACACCGCAGGCTGGCCGTCATCGATGCCACCAATGTGCGAGCCGCCGACCGCAAGCCCTGGATTGAGCTGGCGCGCAAGTGGCACGCTTTGCCCGTCGCCGTGGTCCTCGATCCAGGCGTCGAGGTGTGCGTCGCACGCAATGTGGTGCGAGCCGACCGGCAGTTCGGCGCCGGGGTCGCCCAGCGCATGACAACCGAGGTCCGCAAGGGTCTTGGGGGCCTCCAACGCGAGGGCTTCCGCCAAGTCTGGAAGCTTACCAGCGAGGCCAGCATCGACGCGGCCGAGGTGTCGCGACAGCCGCTGTGGACCGATAAGCGCGACGACCATGGCCCGTTCGATATCATTGGCGACATCCACGGCTGTTCGGATGAGCTTCATATCCTGCTCGCTCGACTGGGCTACAGCGTCGCCTGGTCTGAGTATCAGGGCGACCGAACGGTCACCGTGGTTCCACCAGAGGGCCGCAAGATCGTCTTTGTCGGCGACCTCGTCGATCGCGGCCCCAACTCGCCCGACGTGCTGCGCATTGCCGTGAGCATGGTCGCGGCTGGAACGGCTTACTGTGTCCAGGGCAACCATGAACGCAAACTCAGCCGCTGGCTAGAAGGCCGCAAGGTCACTGTCGCTCACGGCCTCCAGCAGACTCTCGATCAGCTAACTGCACAGGACCGAGGCCTGCGCGAGGCGCTGCCGGCCTTTCTCGACGGCCTGCGCAGCCATGTCTGGCTCGATGGCGGAGGCCTCGCCGTCGCCCATGCCGGCCTCAAGGAAGAGATGATCGGACGCGGTTCCGGCGCTGTGCGCGAGTTCGCTCTGTACGGCGAGACCACAGGCGAGACCGACGAGTTCGGGCTGCCCGTCCGTGCCGACTGGGCTGCGGCCTATCGTGGCAAGACGGCCATTATCTATGGACATACGCCCACGCTATCGGCCGAATGGGTCAACAACACCCTGTGCATCGACACCGGATGCGTATTCGGCGGCAAGCTGACGGCCTTGCGCTGGCCGGAACGCGAACTGGTCGAGGTGCCGGCAATCGAGACCTGGTCGGAGCCGGTACGTCCGCTGGGCGGGTCCGGTCCCGGTAAATCGGCACAGGCCGACGCCGACGGCGTGCTCGATTATCAGGACGTCTCCGGTCGCCGTTGGATTGAGACCGGACTGAGGGGCCGGATTGTCGTGGCCGAGGAGAACGCGTCGGCAGCACTGGAGGTGATGAGCCGCTTCGCGCTCTCGCCGCAATGGCTGATCTATCTGCCGCCGACCATGTCGCCGTCCGAGACCAGCAGCCAGGACGGCTGGCTGGAACGTCCGGAGGATGCCTTCGCTTACTTCCGCGAGCGCGGCGTTGCGCAGATCGTGTGCGAGGAGAAGCACATGGGTTCGCGGGCAGTGATCGCGCTCTGCCGGAACGCGCAGGCGGCACGCAGCCGCTTCGGGGTCCCTGGCGACGAAACCGGCGCAATCTGGACCCGCACCGGACGCTCCTTTTTCAATGACAGTGCCATGACGGAGGACCTACTCGCCCGTCTCCGCGCCGAGGTCGACACGGCGGATCTGTGGAAAGAATTGAACAGCGACTGGCTGCTGCTGGACGCCGAGATAATGCCTTGGTCGGCCAAGGCCGGCAGTCTGATCGAAAGCCAGTATGCGCCTGTGGCCACATCCTCTGCCGCCGGTCTCAAGGCCAGCAGCGAGGCGCTGGCCCGCGCGATGGCGCGCGGCGTCGATGCAGCCGGCCTGAACGCACGCCTTGAAGACCGGGCCGTCCGCGCAGCCAAATACGCCACCGCCTGGGCGCCCTACGTATGGCCAGTTTCGGGCGTCGAGGACCTTAAGGCCGCGCCTTTCCACCTGCTGGCCAGCGAGGGACGTGTTTGGTTTGACCAGGACCATGTCTGGCACATGTCGCTCGCGGACCGTCTGGCTGCCAGTGGCGGCGTGGTCACGCCGACTCGATGGCGTATGGTTGATCTGGCCGACGGCAGCGCGTGTGCCGAGGCCGTCGCCTGGTGGGAAGCACTGACCGGCTCAGGCGGCGAAGGCATGGTGGTCAAACCACGCGACTTCGTCAGCCGTGGCGAGAAGGGGCTCATCCAGCCGGCGCTGAAGGTCCGCGGCCCGGAATATTTGCGCATCATCTATGGTCCCGAATATGACGCGCCCGACAATCTCGTCCGCCTCCGAGAACGCGGCCTGGCCGGCAAGCGCAGCCTGGCGCTCCGGGAGTTCGCGCTTGGCCACGAAGCGCTAACGCGATTTGTCGCCAAGCAGCCGCTACGCCGGGTTCACGAGTGTGTCTTCGCCGTGCTGGCGTTGGAAAGCGAGCCAATCGACCCAAGGCTGTAGTAGCCGATCTATCCGAAGATCTTTTCGCCCTGCTCGTCGACCAGCTGGATGCCCTTTTTGATCGAGATGTCGACGGCATCATCAAGCCCGGCAAAGCGGTCGGCGCGGATGAATTTGTGCTCCTTCATCACGCCGTCGATCTCTTTCGAAACCACGCCGCTGGTCTGGTACTGGCCCTCCGCCTTGTAGGGCGTGGCGCTGATCAAAAATCCCTTGTGCTCGATCTGCTTTACAGGCGCCGCTGTCTTTGGCTCGGCGGCTTCGTTGCCTCCGCCGAAAAGACGCTTCAGAAAAGACATGGGGTATCCTCCAACGGCAATCATCCTGCACCACATAGCGCGGTGCAGGATGATTTTCAGTACCGGTCCTTGGCTGGACCGGCAAGGGCCGCCTGCGGCCTGCCGTTAGAGGTCAGTCGCGCGTCAGCGCTTCCAGGGCTTCCGCGGCAGCTTCCAATATGCTGATTGCCTCGGCCTGCTTTGCTTCAGGCGCATCGACGATCTCGCCGAGCGCGGCGCGTAGCCGGTGGCGCACGGCGCGAAACTCGTCGCGCTTTTCCGAGCGGCCGCGGCCGCGCCGGCCACCGTCGCCGTCATCGTTCCAGCCGAACCAGTCGCGCGCCTTGGCCATCTTGCGGCCGAAGCGCTCGAGATGTTCGAGCACGTGGTCGATCATCTCGCGATTTTCGTTGAGGTGCGCCTGCCCAGCCTCGGTGATTGAAAACACCTTCTTGTTGCCTTCCGCCGCAGAAACGGCGTAGCCGGCCTCCTCCAGGAAGGTCAGCGTCGGATAGACCACGCCGGGGCTCGGGCTGTAGACGCCGCTGGTGCGCTCCTCCAGCGCCTTGATGATGTCGTAGCCGTGCCGCGGCGCCTCGGCCAGCAGTGACAGCGTGATCAGCTTGAGATCGCCGTCGGCCAGCATGCGGCCGGCGCGGAACATGTCGCCCGGCCCGCCGCGTCCGCCGCCTCTCATGCCATGCCCGAACGGGCCAAAGCCGCCGCCACGTCCGCCGAACTTGCCGGCCATATGCATGAAGACGCGCTCGGCGCGTTCGCCGAAACGATGATGGCTGAAATGATTGTCTTTGTGCATTGTCTGCTCCTTGAGTTATGTCTTACGATATATCTCAACTAAGTGCCCGCCACGGCCGAGTCAAGATATATCTTACGATGTATCTGAAAATGGCACCAGCAGGATTGATTTCGCCAGCGAGGGCAGCTAGACGGTGCATGAGGGCCGAAGGCCGCTCCGTAAGCGTCTGACGTGAAGCAACGCATCCACCCCGGTCGTTCCGGGCAGTTACGCCGACAATACGGGCGAATGGATGCAAGGCGACGAACCGGATGCTTCAGGGAAATCCAAATGACCATGAAAACCCGGCGCAGCAAGCTGCCTGCGCGCAATGCCGCCGTGCTCGGCCCGCTGGTGCTGTCGTTGCTGATGACGTTCATCGTGTCGTTCATCTCGACACTGAAAAGCCTTGGCTTCCAGCCCGACATGCTGGCCACTTGGCTGACGGCTTGGGGCCTGTCCTGGCTGGTTGCCTTTCCGACGCTGCTGCTGGTGCTGCCGGTGGTGCGCCGCATCGTTGGCTGGCTTTGCGAGCCCGTGGCTCGATAGCAGGGCACGCGAAAGACCTGGAAACAATCTCCGGACCTTTCGGTGCGGAGCGAATAATACCCGTTACCAGCGGCCTTTGCGCCGGTTCCAGGCATAGAGCAGATCGGCAAAGCGATCATAGCCATAGCGCGTCAACGGCAGTGCGCCGGGATTGCCGAACAGCGTTGCGAGCCAGGCTTCGCCGGGCGTCGTGCGCCATACAGCAATGGCAACATCGGCGCCGACCAGCAATTTGCCGTCGGCGTCGATCGCATGCAGCCTGCGCCGGATGTCCTCCAGGCCGATGCCGTACCCGGCCAGCGCCGCCGGTTCGGCATTGATGTCGCGAAATTCGATCCGCCCGGCCTTGACCGCCTCGATCAGCCGCCGCTTCTGCCGGCTGATGCCGGCATCGCAGACCGGACAGCGCGTATTGTACCAGACAGTCAGCAGAGGCTTGGCCATGTTTCGAAACGGCACCAGAGGACACGCACGGATTATCCGAGAAATGCCGTTGCGCCGCAACGTGATACGATACCGGCGGAATGGCCGGCTTCGCTGATCCAGGTCGCCCAAAGGGTACGCAGCGGTTTTACGATAACGACATGCATAAAAAGAAGAGCCTAAAGCGCGTCGCAAGGGCCGTTCAGCGCGACGCGCTTCAGGCGCCGCGGCTCAGCCGAGCGAGGTGATGATCTCGCGATAGGCATCCTCGGGGAAAGCCTTGAGTGTCCGCGTCCTGACGTTTCCGCCCGTCGCCAGCATCAGCGAGAAACGAGCCAGGACAGCATCGTGGGGCGCTTCGAGCACGGCCACCATGTCACAATCCCCCATGGTGAGATAAAATGCCTTGAAGGACCCGCCCATGTCTCCCAGCAGCTTCTTGGCGGCATCGAGCCGCTTCGGCGATTCGCGCACATTTTTGGCGCCTTGCTCCGTCCAGTTGATCAGCACGATGTAAGTTGTCATGGCACACCTCCCTCCGGTGCCACGGAGCACGGCGTCTAACCGCCGGGGCGGGCATCCGGGTTTGTCGCCCAGAGAATGCGTCCGTCGCGGAATTATCCTCTCGTAGGGCGCGACCCGCAAGAGCGGCGCGTCCAATCGTGATCGCCTGTGTCCAAACGGAAAAGGGCGCCACCGGCGCCCTTTAAACTGCTTATCCGTCACCCGGCCTCAGCTGTCGAGGAAGCTTCTGAGCTTGCGCGACCGGCTCGGGTGCTTGAGCTTGCGCAGCGCCTTGGCTTCGATCTGGCGGATGCGCTCGCGGGTGACCGAGAACTGCTGGCCGACCTCTTCAAGCGTGTGGTCGGTGTTCATGCCGATGCCGAAGCGCATTCTGAGCACGCGCTCTTCGCGCGGCGTCAGCGAGGCCAGCACGCGCGTCGTCGTCTCGCGCAGATTGGCCTGGATCGCCGCGTCGATCGGCAGGATCGCCATCTTGTCCTCGATGAAGTCGCCAAGATGCGAATCCTCCTCGTCGCCGACCGGCGTTTCGAGCGAGATCGGCTCCTTGGCGATCTTCAGCACCTTGCGCACTTTTTCCAGCGGCATGGCGAGCTTTTCCGCCAGTTCTTCCGGCGTCGGCTCACGGCCGATCTCATGCAGCATTTGGCGCGAGGTGCGCACGATCTTGTTGATCGTTTCGATCATGTGCACCGGAATGCGGATGGTGCGCGCCTGGTCGGCGATCGAACGGGTGATCGCCTGCCGGATCCACCACGTCGCGTAGGTCGAGAACTTGTAGCCGCGGCGGTATTCGAATTTGTCGACCGCCTTCATCAGGCCGATATTGCCTTCCTGGATCAGGTCGAGGAACTGCAGGCCGCGATTGGTATATTTCTTGGCGATGGAGATGACGAGGCGCAGATTGGCCTCGACCATTTCCTTCTTGGCGATCGCGGCTTCGCGCTCGCCCTTCTGCACCTGGTTGACGATCTTGCGGAATTCCTGGATCGAAATCGCCGTCTCGGTGGCGAGGTTCTGGATCTCGGCGCGCAGGTCGCGGATGGCGTCCTTCTCGTTCTTGGTGAATTCCTTCCAGCCGCGCGAGGTCAGATTGCCGATCGAGCGCGTCCAGTTGGGATCGAGCTCCGAGCCCTGATATTCCTTGAGGAACTCCTCGCGACGCACGCCATAGCTTTCGGCCAGCCTGAGCAGCTTGCCTTCGTTCTGCACCAGGCGCTTGTTGATGTCGTAGAGCTGTTCGACCAGCGCCTCGATGCGCGCCGTGTTCAAGGACAGCGACTTCACCGCCTTGATCAGCTGGTCCTTCAATTCCTTCAGCCGGCGGTCCTGGCTGGGCGACAGCGTGCCAGCGGCAGCCAGCCGGTTCTCGACCTGCTGGTCCTGCAGCTTGCGCAGTTTCTTGTAGGTGTCGGCAATGACGTCGAGCGTCTCCATCACCTGCGGGCGCAGTTCCGCTTCCATGGCCGCCAGCGACAGGCTCGCCTCGTCATCGTCTTCCTCGTCGTCGTCCACCAGGCCACGCGTGTCGCCGCCGACATTGGTAATGTCGTCCTCGTCCTCGCGCGAACGGCGCGACTTTTCCTCGGTCTTGGCTTCCTCGATACGCTCGACAACCGGCGCCTGCTTGGCCTCCGGCCCGGCATAGGTCGCCTCGAGGTCGATGATCTCGCGCAGCAGGATCTTCGATTCGTTGAGCTCGTCACGCCAGATGATGATGGCCTGGAAAGTCAGCGGGCTTTCACAGAGGCCCGCGATCATCGTCTCGCGGCCGGCCTCGATGCGCTTGGCGATCGCGATTTCGCCCTCGCGCGACAGAAGCTCGACTGAGCCCATCTCGCGCAGATACATGCGGACCGGATCGTCGGTGCGGTCGGTCGGCTCTTTCTTGGTCGTGGTGGCGGCGACGGCGGTGCCGGTCTGCTCGGCCAGCTCGTTGGCGTCTTCCTCGGCGTCAGCGGCGGTATCGGCGGCTTCGGGCTCCTCGCCCTGCTCGTCGTCCTCGACCACGTTGATGCCCATGTCGGAAAGCATGGCCATCGTGTCCTCGATCTGCTCGGAGGTCACTTCCTCCGAGGGCAGCACCGAATTCAGCTCGTCCATGGTGACATAACCGCGTTTCTTGGCGGCCTTGATCATCTTCTTGACAGCATCGTCGGAAAGGTCGAGCAGAGGGCCATCGGTCGCGGCCTCGCGTTCGGTCTCGACTTCTTCCTTTTCTTTTGTCGCCATAGTCTTTATTTTCTCCAAGCGGCTGAGTATCAAAGCCGCGTAAGCTGCCGGTCCGGTCAAATTGGATGCGCTCTTTCCAGAACGCGCTTTACCGGGCCAGTAACTGCATCTCTCGTTAAGTCCAGATTAACCCTGATATCTGTGGCAAGCTGACTGCCTGTCCAGTGATCAGTACCTTACATCGCTGCATTCCCGTCGATGCCGGGGCGGGTTAACGTTTCGAATCGACCTGATTCCGCCATTCTGCCGGAAGGTCAAGCGCCTCTCGCATGATTCGCATGAAAAAAGCGAATCAATTACCCGACTTAGAGCACCGCACGCTTGATTCAACGCGCAAGCACGTCCTTACATTTCAGTCTTCTGGAGGCTTCGATCTAAACGCGCCCAGCTCTGCCCGACGATACGCCAAACCCTTCAATCAGCGCTTCCGTTGCCTGCACATCACGAAATTGCGCCTGGATTTCGACCAGGTGCCGGTAATTTTCGTCCGTGGGATCGCTGGCGAGCGCTGCTTCCGCCTGCTTCAGCTCCTTATGTAAGGTGCGCGCGCTGCGCTGCAAGTGGAGAGCTTGGCTGAACGCATCGCGAGCATCGTCGAGTGCTGCCGTTTCAAGCGCCGGCCATTGCCGCGCACGCTTGATCAGCGCCACCGCGCGCTGCCAGATCTCACCGCAGCCGGCCCGCTCGATCGTCGCGATTACAGCCTCGCGGTTGTTGGCCATATCGTGCGCCATAGCGTCGAGGATGGCCGCATGCAGCCGCTTCAGATCGGAATTGGCGAGATCGAGGAACTCGACATGGGCGAAATTCTCGTCGATCAGCACGGGATGGTTGACGAGGGCCGCAATGATCGTCGCCTCGCGCACCGACATGCCCTCGCCGCCGCGTTTGACCAGCGCCGAGCGGCCGAGGCTTTCGGTGATCGCGGTGCGCCCACCGGCATTGCCGCCACGTGCAAACTGTCCGCCGGGTGCTGAGACCCTGCCCGGGAAGCGCTCACCTGGCCGTCCGTCCTGACGTCCCTGGCGTCCGCGCTGGGTCCCGAAGAAGCTCTGTACGCGCTCGCGCATTTCCTGTTGGTAGTGATAACGAAGGCTCTCGTCGCGGATGCGGCTGGTCAGTTCGCGTAGCGTCTTTTCGAGCTCCGCCCGCCGTTCCGGCGTGTCGAAGATGCCGCCGGCGGTCTCGCGCATCCACAAGAGGTCGGCCAGCGGCCGTGCCTCGGAAAGCACGGCGCGGAACGCATCCGGCCCGTCACCCTTGACCAGATCGTCGGGATCCTTGCCCTCCGGCAGCAGGGCGAAGCGCACGGAGCGGCCTGCCTGGACCGCCGGCAGCGCCATGTCGGCGGCGCGCCACGCTGCCTTCAACCCGGCCTGGTCGCCGTCGAAGCACAGCACCGGCTCGCCAGCCATGCGCCATAGAAGTTCGAGCTGGTTTTCAGTCAACGCGGTGCCGAGCGGCGCCACCACGTTTTCGAAGCCGGCCTGCGCCAGCGCGATCACATCCATGTAGCCTTCGACGGCAATGACGGTGCCGCCCTTGGCCAGCGCCCCCTTTCCCAGTGATTGCCGCGCACGGGCGAAATTGTAGAGCACGTTGCCCTTGTGGAAGAGCTCCGTATCGGGCGAGTTCATATATTTGGCTAGCGCATCCGGCGCCAGTGCCCGCCCGCCGAAGGCGATGATCTTGCCCCTGGAATCCGGGATCGGGAACATGATGCGGTCGCGGAACCAATCGTAGGAAACCGGGACGTCGTCGCCATGGCGCACCAGCCCGCACGCCTCGATGTCGGCCTTGGGGACACCCCTGGCGGCAAGATGCTCCTTCAGCGCATTGCGGCTGTCGGGGGCATAGCCGAGGCGGAAAGACTGCTGCGTCGCCGGGGTCAGCCCTCGGTCGCGCAGATAGGCGCGGGCCTTTGCCCCTTCCGGTCCCTGCAGCCGTTCCTGGAAGAACGCCGTCGCCATCTCCATGACGTCAGTCAGGCTGGCGCGTTCCTTTTCGAGCCGCTCCTCCTGGGCATCGCGAACCGGCATCGGCACGCCGGCCATGTCGGCGATCTTCTCGACCGCTTCAGGAAAGCTCATCCCGTCAAGTTCGGTCAGGAACTTGAAATGGTCGCCCGAAACCGAGCAGCCGAAGCAATGGTAGCGGCCCTTCTTGTCCTCGCAGTGGAAGGACGGGCTCTTCTCGCCATGGAAGGGACAGCACGCCCAATAGTCGCCGCGCGGCGCGTTAGTCTTCTTCCTGTCCCACGCGACGCGCTGGCCGATCACCGAAGAAATCGGCACGCGGTCGCGGATCTCGTCGAGGAAAGCAGGCGGAAAGCGCATGGGGGACAGCTCGTTTGGCCTCCATATAATCACGCCGGCGAAGCCCGACGACTCCTAATGCGGAACCATACCCGGTTTTCACAGGGCCAAGGGGTCCAGGCGCCTGACGTTGCGTGGCTGCCACACCGCAGCGGGAATAGTCTCAAGCTTACCTGACCCGTGGCTTCAAGATTGACTTTGCATGAACTCGCCAATCTAGATGATCATAAGCAAAGGCGACTCGTCCGGAATTCAGCGCCCGTAGAGAGCAGGCCCGCCGGTCGGGGGATTTTGGGGGACGGGGTGACCGTAGCTCTGGATGCGCATGTCACCATGCGGCTGCGGCGTTTGCCGTTGTCCGCACTTTCCTTTCTGTTGTCGTCGATTTTCCTGCTTTTGTTCGCAACGCTGAGGCGCGCCCTCGCCGCCATTCTCGTGCTCGTGCTCGTGCCGACCGCGGCGTTCGCGCTGCCGACGGTGACCATCAACCAGGCAGCGGGCCAGAGCGATCCGGCGGGTTCGTCACCAATTCGGTTCGACGTGGTCTTCAGCGAGCCGGTGACCGGCTTCAATGGCAGCGACGTCGATCTTTCCGGCACCGCCGGCGCCACCACCGCGTCCGTTACCGGCTCCGGCAGCTCCTACAGCGTTTTGGTCAGCGGCATGACGGGTTCGGGGTCCGTCGTGGCCACAATACCGGCCGGCGTGGCGACCAACGCCGCCGTCGATCCGAACGAGCCCTCGACCAGCACCGACAATACCGTCACCTACAATCTGCCGCCACCGCCGCTGACAGTGACCATCAACCAGGCTGCCGGCCAGAGCGATCCGACCGGTTCGTCGCCAATCCTCTTCGACGTGGTCTTCAGCGAGCCGGTGACCGGCTTCAGCGGCAGCGACGTTGTGCTTTCCGGCACCGCCGGCGCCACCATCGCTGTCGTCACCGGCTCCGGCAGCACTTTCAGCGTCGCGGTCAGCGGCATGACGGGTTCAGGGTCCATCGTGGCCACAATACCGGCCGGCGTGGCGACCGACGCCGCCGTCGATCCGAACGAGCCCTCGACCAGCACCGACAATACCGTCACCTACAATCTGCCGCCACCGCCGCTGACAGTGACCATCAACCAGGCTGCCGGCCAGAGCGATCCGACCGGTTCGTCGCCAATCCTCTTCGACGTGGTCTTCAGCGAGCCGGTGACCGGCTTCAGCGGCAGCGACGTTGTGCTTTCCGGCACCGCCGGCGCCACCATCGCTGTCGTCACCGGCTCCGGCAGCACTTTCAGCGTCGCGGTCAGCGGCATGACGGGTTCAGGGTCCGTCGTGGCCACAATACCGGCCGGCGTGGCAACCAATGCCGCCGTCGATGCGAACGAAGCCTCGACCAGCACCGACAACACGGTCACCTTTACACCGCCCGTGATCACGGTCTCGCCGCCGTCATTGCCCAGTCCGGTCTACAACCAGGCCTATTCGCAGCAGCTGACGGCCAGCGGCGGTATGACGCCCTACACTTTCGCGCTGACGTCCGGAACCCTCCCGTCGGGCATCAGCTTCGACGCGGCCGGTCTGCTCTCCGGAATCCCGACTAATACCGGCACGTTCGACCTGGTCGTGGCGGCAACCGACGCAAACGGTTTCATCGGTTCGAAATCCTACACGCTGATCATTGCCGAGCCGACCGTCGAGCTGACGCCGGCATCCTTGCCAAACCCCGTATACAACCAGGCCTATTCGCAACAGCTTGCGGCCAGCGGCGGCGCGGTGCCTTATACTTTCGCGCTGACGTCCGGAACCCTCCCGTCGGGCATCAGCTTCGACGCGACCGGTCTGCTCTCCGGTACCCCGACCAATACCGGCACATTCGACTTCACCGCAGTTGCAACCGATCAGAATGGGAAATCCGGTTCCAAGGCCTATTCGGTGACCATCGACAAGCTTGGCACCACCACCTTGGTCGTTTCCAGCCTCAACCCTTCCAATCAGGGCGATCAGGTCACTTTCACGGCAACGGTTTCGGCTCCCGGCAACCCGCCGCCGGCCGGAACGGTCACCTTCAGTGTCGACGGCTCGCCCGCTGCTACGGTCGCGCTCGCCGGCGGTACCGCTGCCCTGACGACGTCCGCCCTCCCGGTCGGCACCCGTCAGGTTGTCGCGACCTACAATGGCGACGCGAACAACGCGACAAGCACCTCCAGCGCGCTCGCCCAGGAAGTCCACGCCCTGGGCTCCATCACCATCCGCCAGACCACCGACAGCGGCGACGGCTCCTTCGGCTTCTCCTCGCCGGCGCCCGGCCTCAACTTCACCATCGCCACCAGCAGCGGCTCCGGCGACGGACCGGCCGTTTCGCTGCCGACCGGCTCCTACAGCATCACCGCCGCCGACATGACCGCCGCCGGCTTCGCCTTGACCTCGATCAGTTGCAACGATGGCGATTCCGTCGGCAATGTGGCGAACCGCACGGCTGTGATCAACATGGCGCCCGGCGAAAGCGTCGTCTGCACGTTCGCCAGCACCAATTCACGCGAAAATACCACGGCGCTCATCAAGGAATTCATGGAGACACGCGCCAGCCTCATCCTGGAGAACCAGCCCGACATCCAGCGCCGCATCGACCGGCTCGACGGCGTCGCCGGCGGCGGCAGCCCAGTGGCCACCCTGCTCGCGTACCTGCCCGGCATGGCCGACACCAACTCGGTCAATGTCAGCGCAAGCCTTGCCTCCATGCGGCGGCTTGGCGGGGAAGATGCCAACAGCCTGTTCGACATCTGGTTCGAAGGCACTTACAGCCGCTTCGACATCAATGACCAAGACGGCAAATTCGCCCTCGCAACCTTTGGCGCCGACTATCTGGTCAGCCGCAATCTGCTTGTTGGCGCCTTCGTCCAGATCGATCGTACCGACGGCTTCACCGGCAGCGGCGGCGGAACCGCCGAGGGCACCGGCTGGATCGCCGGGCCTTATTTGACCGCTCGGCTGACGGACAATCTGTATTTCGATTTGCTCGCCGGAGCTGGAACATCCTCGAACAGCGTCAGCCCCATGGATACCTACACCGACGGCTTCGACGCCAGCCGTTGGCTGGTCAGCGCCACGCTGCAAGGGGAATGGCAATATGACGCCTGGACCTTCTCGCCGCGGGCGCGCTTCTCCTATTTCGAGGAAAAATCGGGAGCCTATGTCGACGGCCTGAACGTCCCCATTCCCTCCGTCACCGCCGGCCTCGGCCAGATCGCCTTCGGCCCCGGCGTTTCCTATCGCCATGTCACGGATGACGACGTTACCCTCGACTTTAACCTGCGGCTCGACGGCGTCTTCGACATAAGCGACACAGCGACCGAAAGCGGCGCCGACAATTTCCATGGCCGCGTCGGAGCCGGCGTCGATACCCGCATGCCGGGCGGCATGCGTCTCGGCCTCTCCACCAGCTATGGCGGCATCGGCTCCGATTCGGCGAAGTATTTCAGCGGAACCGTGAAACTTTCGGCCGCGCTGAATTAGGATCAAGATGGACCAATGAAAAAAGGCGGCCTTGGTGGGCCGCCTCTCTTTCATTGACCAGCGCCGTGCCGGTCAGACGTTCCGCGGTCACTGCGTGGCGATGGCGCCGAAGATCAAGCCGGAAAGAACGCTGACCAGCAGATAGTCATTGCCAACCCGGATCCATTCCTGCCCGGGACCCGGACGGCGCAGGCCATAGTGGCGATAGTCGCGGATCGGCTGGTGACGCTTCCAGCTGGAATATCTCTGGCCGTTGCGCCAATGGCTGCGCTTCACAACGATCTTCTTCTTCACTAGGACGCGCTTGTTCACGTCGACATGCTTGTTCACGTCGACATGCCTGCCAGGCTTCTGCCAGTCGACCTGGCTGTAGTTCGACTGCGGCGCGTTTGGTGTGTTCAGAGGTGCGGCCTGGCCCTGCCAGGTGGTTGCAGCCAGCATCGAGAAGGCAATGGCGGAAAGAACGATGCGTTTCATGGCGGGTACTCCTTGGTTGTCGATGCCTACGGAATAGAGCCGGAAGGATGAACCGAAACTGAACACCGAGATTACGTTTTCGTAATGATTTCTTACATTTAGAACGACTAATTCAGCGCTACCTTTAAAGCGGGCGCCCGAGAATGGACGCATGACCCGCCGCAACTCCGCAGGCTATGCAACCATTTTGTCAGCCATCCATTTCCGACACGCCCCGTCGCGTGGCAACACGCGTCCGAACCGGGCAAAATTTATTATTCGGCTAAAATAAATCGGAGTAATATCAACCTCTGCAATGTCCACGATTCGCGCCCACTTTTGCCTCTTTGACTTCACCGCGCCCGCGTCGCTGGCACCTGTCGCGTTGCGGGGCCTGGCATGAGTGGCTCGGTCGTCTTGCTGCACCTGGCCGGTGCGGTCGCACTGATGCTGTTTGCCACCCGTCTGGTGAAGACCGGCGTCGAGCGCGCCTATGGCGATGTGCTGCGCCACAAACTGCGCGCCACAATGCGCAATCCGTTCATGGCGGTTCTGGCCGGCTGCGGCCTGGCTGTCGCGCTGCAAAGCTCGACCGCCGTCACCTTGCTGGTCGGCTCGTTCGCCGGCTCCGGTATTGTCAGCGGCATGTCGGGCCAGCTTGCGGTGCGCGGCGCCGAGATCGGCTCGGCACTCGTGGTCAAGCTGCTCACCTTCGATCTGTCGCTGCTGGTGCCGATCTGCCTGGTCGCCGGCACCGTCATGTTCATGGCCACCGAGCGGCGCGACTGGCGCCAGTTCGGCCGCATCCTGGTCGGCATCGGCCTGCTGCTTCTGTCGCTGGAGATGATCGGCCAGGCGTCGGAGCCGCTGCGCCAGAGCACGCTGATGCCGCTCATCGTCGATTACTTCTCCGGCGATCCGGTTACCGCCTATCTTCTGGCGGCGTTGGTCACCTGGCTGTTCCATTCCTCGATCGCCGCGGTGCTGCTGATGGTGACGCTGGCCGGCCGCGGCTTCATCCCGCCCGAACTCGGTATCGTGCTGGTGCTGGGTGTCAATCTCGGCTCTTCGATCATCGCGCCGCTTCTAACCCGCAACGCAGAACCCGGCGTTCGTATCGTGCCGATCGGCAATCTCCTGATGCGCGGCATGGGTTCGCTGATCATGCTGATCCTGTTCCTGACGTTCAAACCGCCGGTCGCCTTCTTGGGCAACACGGTGCCCGAGCAGATCGTCAATGCCCACATTGTCTTCAACATCCTGATCCTGATCGCCGGCCTACCGCTGGCGAGCCTGGTCTATCGCGCCTCGGAAAGGATCGTGGCGTTGGGCACCAAGCCCCAGGCCGCCAACGCGCTCGACGTCGTCGAGCTTTCGGCGCTCAACGAAAGTGCGCTCGACGTGCCGAGCCAGGCATTGGCCAACGCCACCCGCGAGGTGGTGCGGGTCTGCGAAACGGTCGAGATCATGCTGAAACGGATCATCGAGCTCTATGAGAGCGCCGATGCCGACAAGATCGGCGCGTTGGCCGCACTCGACGACCGTGTCGACAGGAAGCACGCTGCGATCAAGCTCTATCTGGCCAGGGTCACCAAGAACCCGCTGAGCGAGGACGAGGCGCTGCGTTGCCAGGAGCTGATCGGCGCCTGCGTCAAGCTGGAGCAGGTCGGCGACATCATCGTGCGCAACATGCTGGTCCACGTGAAGAAGAAATTCGAGCGTGGGCTGGAGTTCACGCCGGAAGGCTGGCGTGAGCTTTGCGCCTTCCATGCCTTGGTGCTTGCCAATGCCAGGCTTGCCTTCAACGTGCTGGTGTCCCGCGATCCGGAGACCGCTCGCCAGTTGGTGCTGGAAAAGGACCGGCTGCGCGACCGCGAGAAGGAAACCAGCCAGAGCCATTTCGTGCGGCTGCGCGACGGCACCGCCAAGAGTGTCGAGACCAGTTCCATCCATCTCGACACCATTCGCGACCTCAAGCAGATCAACTCGCTGCTCGCCTCGATGGCCTATCCCGTTCTTGAAGAGCGTGGCCTGCTCACCGGTTCGCGGCTGAAGGCCGGATAGATTGCATCCACAGGCCGGGAAGCTTCACAACATCGCCTATGAAAATTGCTGTGGGCCAATGCGCAGAAATTATCTTTGCGCCACCTCCTGTCTGTCGGCTAAAGATCGCCGCATCTACCGGAAGGAAAGTCGATGGACACCCATTCTCGCAGCTTCGCCAAAGCGCTTTCCTGGCGCATCACCGGCACCATCGATACGATGATCATTTCGCTCGTCGTGACCGGAAGCATTAAGCTCGCCGCTGCCATCGGCCTGACCGAGGTCGTCACCAAGTCGCTGCTCTACTATCTTCACGAACGTGCGTGGCTGAAAATTCCTTACGGGAGGAAGGCAGCCGCCTAGCTCTTGCCTCCGCGCGGACGCCTGACCGGCGATCAAGAAAAGCTAAAGCGGCGTCGACAATTTCTGGATTGCCCGCTGCCCTCATCCGTGGTTTGAGGCGACCTTACCCGAGGATCGCCTTTCCGCCATGCTCCCCCTCATTGCCCTGTTCATTGCCGCCTTCGCCTTCGGCACCACCGAATTCGTCATCGCCGGCGTGCTGCCGCAGGTGGCGGAGGGCCTTGGCGTCGCGATCCCGACCGCCGGCTATCTCGTTTCCGGCTATGCCGGCGGCATTGCAGTCGGCGGCCCGCTGCTGGCGCTCGCCACCAAAAGCTTCTCCCGCAAGGCCCTGCTGCTTGGACTGACTGCAGCCTTCACCATCGGCCAGGCCGCCTGTGCGCTGGCGCCCGACTTCGCCTCGATGCTGCTGTTGCGGATAGCGGTGGCCGTGGCGCATGGCGCCTATTTCGGCGTTGCCATGGTGGTGGCCGTCGGCCTCGTGCGCGAAGACCAGCGCGGCATGGCGGTGGCGCTGATCCTGTCCGGCCTCACCGTATCGAACGTAATCGGCGTTCCGGCCGGCACGGCAATCGGCAACATCTGGGGATGGCGTGCGACATTCTGGGTGATGTGCGCGCTCGGTGTGGTGGCCTTCACGGCAATCGGCGCCCTGCTGCCGCGCAAGACGGGATCGTCGAGCCCGTCGGCGAGCCTTGGAAGCGAGGTCCGCGTGCTCGCACGCCAGCAGGTCTGGACCTCGCTCATTATTATGCTGATGCTGATGATCGGCCAGTTCGGCCTGTTCACCTACATCACGCCGACGCTGCTTGAGGTCACCGGCCTCGACGAGAAATGGATACCTTGGGTGCTCTTGCTCAACGGGGTCGGCGCAACGATCGGCGTCTTCGTCGGCGGGCGGCTCGCCGACTGGAAGCTGATGCCGTCGCTCATCGCCATGCTTTTCCTACAGGCGGCAATGCTCGCCTTGATCTACGCTGTCAGCCCTTACCCGCTGCCGATGGTGATAGCGATCTTCGTCTGGGGCGGCCTCAACTTTGCCATCGGCACGCCGATCCAGACCCGCATCCTGACCTGGACCGCGGACGCCTCCAACCTTGCCTCGTCGCTCATCCCGTCGGGCTTCAATGTCGGCATCGCGCTCGCCGCATCGCTCGGCGCGGCGATGCTCAATGCCGGCTATGGCTATCGCAGCCTGCCGGTGGTTGGCGCGATCGCCATGCTGGTCGCGGTCGCGGTTGCGCTTGCCTCGCATGTCTGGGAATGGCGCAGCCGGGCTGCGCCGCCGCTGCCGGCTGCCGCCGAATAGGGCTGCAGATCGATCCGGTAGCGCAGGCTTTCCGCGCCGCCATAGGCGGCGTCCTCGAAGAAACGCCCGACGAGCCGGCCGCCATTGGCCAGAACGACCTTCTGCGAGGGCATATTGTGAGGCTTGCAGGTGATTTCGACGAAGGGCAGGCCAACCGCCCTCGCCTCCACCAGCATCAGCCGCAGCGCCTCGGTCGCATAGCCGCGTCCCCGTTTCCACGGCACCACCGCATAGCCGATGTGGCCGAGCACATGCGACGGCAGCGCCGCGGTGCCGTGCTGCCAGCGCAGGCCGATTGAGCCTGCGACTTCCCCGTCCCAGATCCAGCGCCGGAATCCGGGCAGCCGCGGCACCGTCGGGCAAGGTGATCGGCGGTCCCTTGCCATCGGAATCGTCGAGATCGCCAAGGAAAGTCGCTGGATCCTTTTCGATAGCCGCAAGCTGCTCGCGCGTCGCGTCGAGCAGCCGCACATTGTCCGGCGACCAGCCGCGCTCGAGGGCCGCCTTGTAGGACGGCAGGTGTTCAAACGCCGGTTTGACGAGTTCGATCACGGGCGCGAGCTTTTGGCTGCCGGATTGCGGGCGCGACGGCAAGGGCCTTCGGCGGCTTACTGCAGCAGGCTCTTGACGATGCCGCTCGCCTTGGAGAAATCCATCTGGCCGGCGTATTTTTCCTTGAGCGCCGCCATCACCTTGCCCATGTCCTTGACGCCGCTGGCACCAGTCTCGGCGATGGCGGAACGGACGGCGCTTTCCGTCTCGGCCTGGCCCAGCTGCGTCGGCAGGAAGTCGCGGATGATGGCCATCTCGTCGCGCTCCTGCGCTGCAAGCTCCGGCCGCTTGCCGTCATCGAACGCCTTGGCCGATTCTTCGCGCTGCTTCACCATCTTGGCCAGGATCTGCAGGATCTCGTCATCGCTCGCCGGCTCCTTGCCGGCGCCACGATTGGCGATGTCGCGGTCGTGAATGGCCGCCTGGATCAGACGCAATGTCGGCAGCCGCCGCTTGTCCTGCGACTTCATCGCGCTCTTCAGGGATTCGGCGACTTTGCCTCGCATGGTGCTTTCTCCTTCGAATGCGGCGGACAATAGTCGTGCCGATAGCTCAAGGCAAATGCGACACTACCGCCAAATCCCTGATATTGTTCGACGAAATAAATCCGGGCTCGCACTTCCTGGAATCATTGACCGCCTCGGCGCCTTCCCCTATCTACTGGGCCTTGCATGAATTGAATTCTAGTGCACGTCGCCCAAAAATGCGTAGCGGTTTTGGGCAACGACAGGCACAAATGAAAACTTAGCGCGCCGAGGCTGTGAGATCGCCGCTTCGCGCCTTTCGTTGCGCCGACTAAGGTCGCAACCTTTAGGAGTGCCGCCATGGCAACGATGACAGCCGCGTCGACCCCCCCTTGGGCCAGCGAGAGGCCGACAGCCCTGCTGGTGCTGGCCGACGGCACTGTCATAGAGGGCCGCGGTCTGGGCGCCACCGGCTCCGCCGTCGCCGAGGTCTGCTTCAACACCGCGCTGACCGGCTACCAGGAGATACTCACCGACCCATCCTATGCCGGCCAGATCGTCACTTTCACCTTTCCGCATATCGGCAATATCGGCACCAATGACGAAGACATCGAGGACCTCAACCCGCTGGCCCGCGCCGGCGCGGTCGGCGCCGTGTTCAAGGCCGATGTCACCAACCCGTCGAATTACCGCGCCGGAACCGGTCTCGACCAGTGGCTGAAGAAGCGCGGCATCGTCGCACTTTCAGGCATCGACACGCGGGCGCTGACCGCGCTGATCCGCGAAAAGGGCATGCCTAATGCCGTCATCGCGCACGCGCCCGACGGTATCTTCGACGTCGATGACCTCAAGCGGCGCGCCGCCGCATGGTCAGGGCTTATCGGGCTTGATCTCGCCAAGGAGGTGACCTCCGGCCAGTCATCGGTCTGGCGCGAGACGCCCTGGGTCTGGAACGAGGGCTTTGGCGAACAGGCTGATCCGTCGATGCACGTCGTTGCCGTCGACTACGGCGTCAAGCGCAACATATTGCGCCTGCTGGCCGGCCTCGGCGCCAAGGTCACTGTGGTGCCGGCAAAAACCGGCGCCGAGGAGATCCTGGCGATGCGGCCCGACGGCATTTTTCTATCCAACGGCCCTGGCGATCCGGAAGCCACCGGCGACTACGCCGTGCCGGTCATTCAGGATCTTTTGAAGACCGATATCCCGCTTTTCGGCATCTGCCTCGGCCACCAGATGCTGGCGCTGGCGCTGGGCGGCAAGACCGCAAAAATGCATCAGGGCCACCACGGCGCCAATCATCCGGTCAAGGACCACACCACCGGCAAGGTCGAGATCGTCTCGATGAACCATGGCTTTGCCGTCGACGCCGACTCGTTGCCGAGCGGTGTCGAGGAAACCCATGTCTCGCTGTTCGACGGTTCGAATTGCGGCATTGCGCTCACCGGCAGACCGGTCTTCTCGGTCCAGCATCATCCCGAAGCCTCGCCCGGCCCGCAGGATTCGCACTATCTGTTTCGCCGCTTCGTCAACTTGATCCGCGAAAAGCGCGGCGAGCCGGCACTGGCCGAGCGTGTTTAGCGCATTGCGTAAAAACGGATTTGACTGACGGCGCCGG
Organism: Mesorhizobium sp. M0998; assembly: GCF_040318885.1. Classification (NCBI taxonomy): domain Bacteria; kingdom Pseudomonadati; phylum Pseudomonadota; class Alphaproteobacteria; order Hyphomicrobiales; family Phyllobacteriaceae; genus Mesorhizobium; species Mesorhizobium sp. M0998. The sequence goes on along the minus strand of NZ_JAMYND010000009.1, from coordinate 24,204 downwards.
CCGGGCTCCCGGCGCCGATCAAGCCCCGTCCGTCACGGCTTCCCGCGCGTGCATGCGTTTGACTTCCTTCGGCGTCGGCTTGGCCACCCTGGTGACGAAGACGACGAGCGCCAGCGTGAGGAAAATCGCGCCGAGCAGATAGGGGGCACCGCCGAAAACCACGGGCGCGTTCGGGCCCGTGAACCAGGAAAAGATCGCCGTATAAAGCAGCGGTGTGATGATCGAGGTGATCGAGAAGATCGAGGTCATTGCGCCTTGGAGTTCGCCCTGGGCGGAAGGTGGCACCTTGGCGGCCGCCAGGCTTCTGAGCGGCGGGTCGGCCAACGCCTCGAGACATCCGACGACGATCACTGCATAGATCATCCAGCCTTGTGACGCGAAGGCGTAGCCGAAGGCGCTGAGTGCGGTAAATGCCAGACCGATTACCGCCGTCTTCCACTCGCCGAGCTTAGGGATCACGCGCGGCAGGACTGTCGCCATGACGATCGCCCCGCACAGGCCGAAAGCGCCGAGCGAGAAGCCGATCTGTTGTTCGCTCCAGCCATAGCGATAACTGGAGACGAACGACCAGACCGCAGGATACATCATGTGCCCCAGCGTCATCAGAAAGAAGACAAGTCCGATCCAGCCGATACCTTCGTAGTTGCGCATCTGGACGAGCGTGCCGACCGGGTTCGCGCGTTTCCACTCGAAGCGGCGACGGTGCTTGTTATCAAGTGTTTCCGGCAACAGAAACAGCGCGATCAGAAAGTTTGCGAAAGCAAGCCCGGCAGCGAAATAGAACGGCACACGCGGCCCGAACGTGCCGAGCAACCCGCCCAGAACCGGCCCGATGACGAAGCCGACGCCGAAAGCAATGCCGAGCAGCCCGAAATTCTTCGCACGATTTTCGTCGGTCGAGATATCGGCAATGAACGCCGATGTCGTGGAATAACTGGCGCCGGAAATGCCGGCCAGCACGCGGCCGATGAACAGCATCGGATAGGACCAGGCGATAGCGCAGATCAGATTGTCGATAGCGAACGTCAGCACCGAGGCAAGCAGGATTGGCCGCCGCCCGAACCGGTCGCTCAACCCGCCCATCACTGGTGCGAAAACGAACTGCATCGCGGCATAGACGAAGAACAGCCAACCGCCCTCGATAGCCGCCTCGCTGATGCCGACGCCGGTCAATTCCCTGAGATAGGCCGGCAGCACCGGCATAATGATGCCGAAGCCGATGATGTCGAGCAGCAGGGTGGTGAAAACAAGCGCAAGGCCCCGCCTGGCGGTTTTGGGGTCTATCATGATGGTATCTCCTCAGGCCGCCCGAGCTAACGGGAACACACCTTATAGGCGAGCACATCGCTGGGAACAATGAGGGAACGGCCAGAGTGCTTTCATCCTGACATCCCCTGACTGCGATCCAGTCTCTCGGATTACGAGAAAACCGTCGGCTCAGATCGGGTTGTTGAACGTGTCGCAGTCCGAAAGCTTGCCGTTCTGGAAGCCTCGCGCCAGCCAGGTCTGCCGCTGCTGCGACGTGCCGTGGTTGAAGCTTTCCGGCACGACGTAGCCCTGCATCTTCTTCTGCAGCGTGTCGTCGCCGATCTGCTTGGCGGCGTTCAGTGCCTCCGCCATGTCGCCCTGTTCCAAGATGCCTTTCTGACCGGTGAAATGCGCCCAGATGCCGGCAAAGCAGTCGGCCTGCAACTCGACCTGCACCGACATGTGGTTGGCGTCCGCTTCGCCCATGCTCTGCCGCATCTGGTTGAATTTGGGCAGGATGCCGACGAGGTTCTGCACATGGTGGCCGACCTCATGCGCGATCACATAGGCCTGTGCGAAATCGCCCGAGGCACCGAACTGCTGATCGAGCTGCTGGAAGAAGGTGGTGTCGAGATAGACTTTGCGATCGTTGGGGCAGTAGAATGGTCCGGCCGCTGACGAGGCAGAGCCGCAAGCAGAGCCGATCCGTCCGCTGAACAGGACCAGTTTTGGATCTTGATAGGTCAGGCCCTCGGACTGAAAAATACCGGTCCACGTGTCCTCGGTCTCGGCCAGCACAGTCGACACGAACTGCTTCATCTCGTCGGAGGCGGGCGCACCGGTGCCGCCGCCTTGCGCACCGCTATTGTCGGTGATCTGACCGCCGCCGGGCTGCAAGCCGCTGTTATCGAGGATCTGACTCGGGTCGAAGCCGAAATACCACCCTGCCAGGAAAATCAACCCTACGATGATAATGCCCGACATGCCGCCGCCGCCCGCGCGACCGCCGATCGGGATGCGAAACTGCCCCGGCCCGCCGCCAAGCCCGCCGCTCTGGCCGCGCTCGTCCTCGACATTGTCACTCTGACGACGGCCCTTCCAGAGCATGGCAACCCCCGTGATGCAATTTTCCGGCCGATCGGGCCGTGTCCCGGTTCGATCGGACACGACAACAATTATCTCAACGGTTACGCCAAGTCACAGTATTTTTCGTGCGAACAAGCAATGCTTGCTGACGCTTGCCTGCTCTGGCCGAGACATCGCAAGGTCTGTGCCGTTCACCCTGCTCGTGGGAAGCGAGTCGCGCGAAGAGATACGCTGGCCGTGCTTTTCAGCGGGCGGCGATTATTGCCTTGCGAAAGGCTTCGAGCGTCTCGGCGCTGACATGATGCTCGATGCCCTCGGCGTCGATGCGCGCCGTCTCGGCGCTGACCCCGAGCGAGCGCAGGAAGGCCTCGACCGTCTGGTGGCGAATGCGGCTCTCTTCCGCAACCTTGCGGCCGGCATCGGTCAGGAACACGCCGCGATAAGGCTTCCGGGAGACCAGCCCGTCGGCGCACAGCCGCGTCAGCATTTTCGCGACCGTCGGCTGAGCGACGCCGAGCCGTGCCGCGATATCGACCTGGCGCGCCTCGTTGCCATCCTCGATCAGGTCGGCGATGAGCTCGACATAATCCTCGACCAGCGCGCTGCGGCGCGCTTCACGCGTCTGCCTGAAGCCTTCCGAGTGGATTTCTGCGTCAGGCAGCGGCTTTTCGCGAGGAACCGGTCTTTTCTTCAGCGCCAATACGCGCTCCTCCCGGCAGTTTGAATCGACATTGCGGTCATAACACGGAACCCTATTGGTTCTGGCCGTTTATTTCCATTCGGTGGCCGGCGCAACCGGCGTTCACTGCCGTTCCGGCCGCACGCCAAGCGGCCACAAGAAAAAGCTTAGACAATGAAATATAGCATATTGCATAATGTTCAGCCGTGGCATAGATAAGGAGACACCATCGATCGTTCCAGTGGAAAGCCATTTCATGTCGGAAGCCGAAGCCACCTCAGCCCCCCGGTCCATGTGGCGATTTGCCCGCCCGGAGGACGACGAGCAGCCCAGCCTTCGCGAAGTCAACGCAACGATCGCGGTGCCGCACTCGGGGATCTGGCTTCGCCGGCTGTTCGCCTTCATGGGGCCGGGCTACATGGTTTCGGTCGGCTATATGGATCCGGGCAATTGGGCGACCGACCTCGCCGGCGGGGCCCAATTCGGCTACACGCTGCTTTTCATCATCATGTTGTCGAACCTGATGGCGATCCTGCTGCAGGCACTCGCCGCCCGGCTCGGCATCGCCACCGGCCGCGACCTTGCGCAGGCGTGCCGCGCCTATTATCCGCGACCAGTCAATTTCATGCTTTGGGTCGCTTGCGAACTGGCCATCATCGCCTGCGACCTGGCCGAGGTCATTGGCACGGCGATCGCCTTGCAACTGCTGTTCGGCATTCCGCTGATAGGCGGCGCCATCATCACCGCGCTTGATGCCTTCCTGCTGCTGCTGCTGATGAACAAGGGCTTCCGTTTCCTCGAGGCCTTCATCATAGCGCTTTTGATTATCATCTTCGGCTGCTTCGCCATTCAGATCTTTGCCGCCGCCCCGCCGGTCGGCTCCATCCTGCACGCGATGTTCGTGCCGTCGTCCGAGATCGTCACCAATCCGGCCATGCTCTACATCGCCATCGGCATCATCGGCGCCACGGTGATGCCGCACAATCTCTATCTGCACTCCTCGATCGTGCAGACCCGGGCCTACGAGCGCACCGATCGCGGCAAGCGCGATGCCATCAAATGGGCGACGACCGACTCGACCATCGCGCTGATACTGGCGTTGTTCGTCAATGCTTCCATCCTTATCGTGTCGGCGGTGGCGTTCCACGGCACCGGTCATCATGACGTTGCCGAGATCGGCCAGGCCTTCGAGCTTCTGTCGCCGCTGCTTGGCCTCGGCATCGCTTCCATCCTGTTTGCCGTAGCGCTGCTCGCCTCCGGCCTGAACTCGACGGTGACGGCGACGCTCGCCGGCCAGATCGTGATGGAAGGGTTCTTGCGGCTGCGCATCCCGCAATGGGCGCGCCGCCTGCTGACGCGCGGCATCGCCATCATCCCGGTGGTGGTGGTCACCGCGCTCTATGGCGAGAAGGGAACCGGCCAGTTGCTGGTCTTCAGCCAGGTAATCCTGTCGATGCAGCTCCCCTTCGCTGTCGTACCGCTGGTGCAGTTCGTCTCGGACAAGCGCAAGATGGGCAATTTCGCCATTTCGCGCGCCGTCGCCGTACTGGCCTGGGTGGTTGCCGCGCTCATCCTGGTGCTCAACTTCAAGCTGCTCTACGATACGGTCGTTGGCTTGGGCTGAGCGTTCTCGGCTCCAAGCTGAGACGATAAGGTCGGCAGTCACCTGCCCCCGGTCCTAGACTAGAAATTTGCCGGCCGCTGTCGGACAAATGTCCGTTCGCCCGTCCTTGGCTCGAACTCCGGCCATGACGGCACGGACCAGGGAAAGGGAGCTCCAATGAGGAAGATCATCGCCGCAACATTCGTCAGCCTCGACGGCGTCATGCAGGCGCCCGGCGGCCCGCAAGAGGACCCTGTCGGCGGCTTCAAATTCGGCGGCTGGACGTTTCACTACTGGGACGATGTGATGCGCGCCGCGATGGGCGAGACGTTTTCAAAACCGTTCGCGCTGCTTCTCGGCCGCAAGACTTACGACATCTTCGCCGCCCACTGGCCTTATCAGAAGAATGATCCGATCGCCGACAGCTTCAACGCCGTCACCAAATATGTGGCGACGCACAGGCCGGATTCGCTGTCCTGGCAAAACAGCCAGCCGCTCGGCAGCGATGTCGTCGCGACGTTGCGCCGGATGAAGCAGGAGGACGGCCCGGACCTGCTCATTCAGGGATCGAGCGAGCTGATCCAGACCTTGCTCGCCAATGACCTGATCGACGAGATCAGCCTGCTGATTTTCCCGCTGGTGCTGGGCAAGGGCAAAAAACTGTTCGGCAGCGGCACAATACCCGCCGCCTTCAAGCTGACCCGTTCGCAGGCATCGACCACCGGTGTCATCATGGCGAGCTATGAACGCTCCGGCGAGATCAAGACCGGGTCATTTGCCACGGAGCAGCCGTCCGAAGCCGAGATCGAGCGGCGCAAGAACTGGAAGTAGATGCCGCAGGGCGATCAAGGACGGCTGAACACTGGCCGTCCTTTTTGCTGTTTTTAAGCCGCCTCTCGTCGCCCTGCCAACCCATCGCGGAGGTGGCCCGCGAATGCCAGTGCAGCCGGCGCGACGGCGTGCTTCGGCAAATGCAGATTGATCGAAAAATTCGGCAATGACGGCAGCTCCGGATCGTTGGCCAAAATGTCGAGGTCGACAGGCACGGTCGACGCCAACCAGGTGGTGACGGCCAAGTCCGAACGCACTGTCGCCGTCGTCGCGTCGATGCTGCCGTTTTCGAATACGGTGCGCCATTCCAGCCCATGCTCGTTAAGCGCCTCCAGCACCACCGGGCGGAACGCACAGGTCTCGGCGACCATCGAAACCGGCAAGGGGCGTTTGCTGCGGGCGGCGCCGCCTTTGGCGCCGACCCAGACCAGCCGGTCGACAACAAGGCATTCGCCGGCCGACCGACCGATCGGCTCCTCGATCACCGCGAGCTCTATCGTGCCGGTCGCCAAGGCTGCGGCCAGCTCCGGCGACGAAGCACAGACAAGCGAGATCTCGACCTGCGGATAGGCTTCGGCATAGGCCTTCAGCACCGGCGCAAGCAAGGTGCCGACAAGGTCGTACGGCACGCCAAGCCGCACCTGACCGGCAACTGCATCGCCCGCCATCTCCGCCAGGATCTCGTCATTGAGGGAAAGCAGGCGCTTGCCCTTGCCGAATAACTGCTCGCCGGAGCGGGTCAGCCGCAATCCACGCCGATCGCGATCGAACAGGCTGCAGCCGAGAACCTCTTCCAAACGCTTGATCTGCTGGCTGACGGCACCTTGCGTCAAATGCAGCGCGTTGGCCGCCGCCGTCATGCTGGCCTTGTCGGCAACGGTGACGAAGGTTCGAACCAGGGCAGTATCGAGGTTGCGGAGCATCCGGCTATTATATTTGCTAATGCATGTCATAGCAAACATTGCATTTACTGATGAGCCGAACAGCCTACCGTGCAGGCTTCAAAGGAAGCAGCATGTTTGAACCTGTCCTTCCCCTCGTCCTGTTCGCGCTGGTCTCAACCTCAACGCCCGGCATGGCCACGACCTTGTCGACGGCGTCCGGCGCGCAGTTCGGCTTTCGCCGCTCTATCCCGCTGATGGCCGGGAGTGCGGCCGGCCTGGCCACGGTGGCTGCGGCAGGTGCTGCCGGGCTCGCCGGTCTGCTGGCCGCCGCTCCTTCGCTGCAACTGGCAATGAAAATGGCCGGTACCCTCTATCTGACGTGGCTTTCCCTCAAGATCGGCCGCAGCGGTCCGCCCAATCTGGACGTGGCCATGGCAAAGCCGAACAGCTTTTTGGGCGGCGCCGGCCTGCAATGGATGAACCCAAAGGGCTGGGCCATGGGGCTGGGAGCGGCGGCATCCTTTGCCGGGCTCGCCAACGGGCCGCTGCAGCTCGCCTTGCTGCTCGGCACGGTCTTCGGCCTTGCAGCGGCCCTATCGCTGGCAGCATGGTGCGTGGCGGGCACGCTGCTCGCCGGGTTGCTGCGAACCGAGCGGCAGTGGCGCATGCTCAACGCCGTGCTTGGCCTGCTGCTGGCCGCCTCGATCATCCCGATGTGGCGGACAGCGTAAGATCAGTCTTTAGCCATGTCAGGCAGCGTAACGCGCCGCCGGCTTGCCCGCCAGAAGACTGCCGAAGAAGCCTTGCCGCGCACCAAGATAGGTTTCCAACCCAGCCGGATCGGAGAGCCCGGGCGCGGTGACGGTTTCGCCCTTGGCCAGGCCGACAAGCGCTGCATCGACCAGATCGTCGGCAGTCATAACGATCTCTGCCGGCAGGTCGGCAATATCGCTTCCGGCAACTTCCCAGAATTCTGTCCGCGTAGCCCCCGGCAAGACCACCTGCACGGCGACCTTCGTGCCCGCGACTTCCCGCTGCAAGGCCTCCGTGAAGTTGACGACATAAGCCTTTGTGCCGCTGTAGATGCCGCCGAACGAGGTGTCGAAGGCCAGCACCGACGCGATGTTGACGATTGCGCCGCGGTTGCGCGCCAGCAGCTCCGGCAGAACCGCGCGGGTCAAACGAGTCAAAGCCACGACATTGACCTTGATCATGCGCTCGGCCACATCAGCGTCGGCCGTTGCCACCATCTGCGCGCCGCCAAGGCCGGCATTGTTGACCAGCAGCGTCACGCTGTCGTCGGTTGATATCGCCTGCTCGACCCGCCGCAGATCGCCGTCGTCGGCCAGGTCGGCGCTGATCACACTGATTTTGATGCCATACGCGTAGCGGAGCCTCTCCGCCAATTCCTTCAGCCGGTCGGCGCGCCGCGCCACCAGCACCAGATCGTAACCTTGGCCGGCGAGCCGGTTGGCATAGACCGCGCCGATGCCGGAGGAGGCGCCGGTGACGACCGCCGTGCCTTTGTCCTGATTGCTCATTGTCTTGTTCCTTCTGGTTCGATTCCAAATGCCAGTGCCGCAGGGCAACACCTCTGCTTCGACTGGCACACGATTTATTGGTATATGCCACTATTTGAAAGTAGGCATATGCCACCATCTTGTCAATCCGGGGAGCAAGGACTATTTCTGGTTTGCATCGAGGGGTCCCTTCCGGCCCCTGATTGGAAATCCGCCAATGTCCCAAACCACCCTGCCCGGCCTGGCGCTTTGCAACAACGCCATGCTGCGCCGCGCGACGCGGAAACTCGGCCAGTTCTATGACGATGTGCTCGCGCCCTCCGGCATTAAGGCCACGCAACAGGGCCTGCTTTATCAAATCCACGTCGGCAACGAACCGACGATGGGTGCCATCGCCGCGGCCCTCGTCATGGACCTGTCGGCCCTCGGTCATACGCTGAAGCCGCTGATCCGGGACGGCTATGTCGAGACCTTCGCCGACCCTGTCGACCGCCGCATCAGGCGCGTCAGGCTGACATCGCAGGGCCGGATCAAGCTCGAAGAAGCTCTGAAGCTGTGGCAGGTCGCTCAGCAGCGCTTCGAGGAGATGTTTGGAAAAGAGCAGGCGGCAAGCCTGCGAGCGGCACTGGACGAAATCGCCGCGCTGGATTTTGACGCACCGCCGCCGCGACTTCAACTATCGGCGGCCGGCAGCCAAGCTTTGCCCACAAGCCTTACTCGGCCGGCATCGCCACCGGACGCGCCGCCAGATGGCCCGCCAGCACTACGCCCAGACCGATGATCGGGAACGCCGCCGCGACCACGCCGAGGTCGGCCGGTGCGCCATAGCGCAGCACAGCGGCGCCGACCACGGCACCCAGTGCCACGCCGAGATAGAGCGCCGAAGCGTTCAGCGACAGCACGATGGGCGCGGCATCGGGCGCCAGCTTGATAATGCGGCTGGCCTGCGCCGGCGGGAATGCCCAGCCGACGATGCCCCACGGCACCATCATGGCCATGAGCGCCGGCCCGGCGATCTCGCGCGGCAGGAACATCGGGATCAGCGAAAACGTGACCAGCATGGCGGCACTCAGCGCCAGCGACCAGCAGACGGTGCGCGTCGCGCCGAAACGGTCGGCGGCCTGACCGCCGCCGATATTGCCAATGACCGCGCCAACGCCAAAGGCGAGCAGCATTCCGGGAAGCGCGATCGGGTTCAGTCCGCCGCCTTCGATCGCCAGCGGCGCGACAAAGGCAAAGACGGTGAAGGCGCCGATCAGCGCCAGGATCGTCGTCACCAGGATAGGCATGACGCCGGGGCGAAGTGCCGCTGCAAGCCGCATCCGGAGCGGCAGCCTGGTGCCGACGATGCCGCGCGGCAGCCGGTACCACAGGATCGCGCCGGCGAGCGCACCGAGGCCGGCGATGGCAAAGAAGGTGCCGCGCCAGCCGGCAACCGTTGCAACGAGCGCGCCGAGCGGTGCTCCGACCGCGACCGCAACCGTAGTGCCGCCGACGACCACGGCAATGGCGCGGGCGCGGTGATGATCGTCGACAAGCGCAACGGCCGTTCCCTGTGCGGTCGCCGCGAACAAGCCTGACGACAGCGCCATGACGATGCGCGCGATCAACAGCAATTCGAAGGAGGAGCTTAGCGCCGCGGCGACGTTGCCCAACACGAAGAACACCAGCGTCCACAGGATGACGCGGCGCCGGTCCCATTCGCCGGTCAGCGTTGCCAGGATCGGCGTGCCGATCGCATAGGCGAGCGCAAACGCGGTGATCAGCGTGCCGGCGAGCGGAACGGAGATGGCGGCATCCTTTGCAATGTCGGGCAAAAGGCTGGAGATGACGAAACCTTCGGTCGAAATCGTGAACGATCCGAGCGCAAGCCAGATTAGGCGCTTATCCATGGCAATTTCCTTAGTTCAAAGGTTATTGAACAATTGGACATAACAGGGCATGATGTCAATAAAGCCGCTGCAAAATAGCCGAACCATCCTGACAGCCCGGTGTCAGGACCGGGCGACGGGACGAAACTATGTGTCCATTGGCCACGAGAGGAGATGCGTTGAAATCGGCTCCGAATGTGCTTAATTCCTGGGCATGACCTTGCCCCATCCCACCGCCGACCAGATCAGCCTGCCGAACGTGCTTGCCGTGCTCGGCGACCCGACGCGACTGGCCATCGTGCGCTATCTCGCCAGCAAAGAGGGCGTGCCGCTGAATTGCAGCCGGTTCCTCGATCTCTGCTCGAAGACCAATCTGAGCTACCATTTGGCCAAGTTGCGTGAGGCCGGCGTCACCCGCACCGAGGCGGTTGGAACCAGCCGGCTGATCACGCTGCGCCGTGACGATCTCGACCGCCGCTTCCCGGGCCTGCTCGACAGTGTTATTGCCGCGGCCGGCGACGCATCGTTGCCGGCGGTCGGCGGCCAAGAGATCGAAGTCCGCGCCTGAACGAACCCAAAGCTAGGTTCCGCTCTCGCCCGCTTCGCGAGACGAGCAAAGTAGCTTCACCCGCCCTCCAGCCATTCCAATTAACGGAGCCTGCCATGCGCATTGCCGTCCTCGCCGACATCCACGGCAATGTCCTGGCGCTCGACGCCGTGCTCGATGATCTGCGGCAGCGCGGCGGCGCCGACCTCATCGTCAATCTCGGCGATTGCGTTTCCGGCCCGCTCTGGCCGCGCGAGACCATGGAGCGGCTCGAGACGCTCGACCTGCCGACGGTGCGCGGCAACCACGACCGCCGCGTTGCCCACGACACCGCCGACGAGACCATGTGGCCGTCCGACCGCTACGCGCAGGAACGGCTGACCGCAGGCCAGCGCGAGGCGCTATTTGCGCTGCCCGTCACGCTGGAGGTGGCGCCCGGCATACTCGCCTTCCATGCCCGGCCCGACCACGACGAAAAATACCTGACTGACGCGATCGTCGACGGCCGGCTGGTGCGCGCGCCGCTGGTCGCAATCGAGCGGCGCCTCGGCGCGATCGATCCCGCCTGCCGCATCATGCTTTGCGGCCACAGCCATCGCAGCGAGCTGGTCCGCATTCCCGGCGGTCCGGTCATCTTCAACCCGGGCAGCATCGGCTGCCCGGCCTATCACGATGATACGCCGCCGGCGCATGTCTCCGAGCAGGGCTCGCCGCACGCCCGCTACGGCATCGTCGACTTGCACCGCGACAGTTTCGAAGCCATCGCCGTCGATTATGACCACGAGGCGGCGGCGCGCCAGGCCGAGCAGGCGGGACGGCCCGAATGGGCTCACGCGCTGCGCACCGGCTTCATGCCGGGCTGAGCTTGCTCATCCCAGGCTGAGCTTGCTCATGCCTAGCTGAACGGATGACCGCCTTCGAGCGGCAGAAGTCGCGACCGGTCCAATCTTCAGTCGTCAGACGCCGATCGCTTCGATCGCTTGGCAGGACGTCGGGCGCTGGCCGCCGAAGTCTTGGACGCCGAAGTCTTGGACGTCGAAGTCTTGGTCGCCGAAGCCTTTGGCCGTGACGTCTTGGGCGCCAGTTGCGTTGGGTTGAAAGTCTGTGCTGGGGCGGATTCGGAACCGGCCCGAATGTCGGCGTCGCGCACCTGCTGGCCAAAGTTCAGGCCGGTCAGCTCTTCAATCTCGGCCACCGTCGAAAGGAACTCCGATACCCTGGCAATTTCAAGCGGGTCATCGAATGCCTCGGCACGCTCGCCGAACGCTTCGGGCATCACTTCCAAAACCGGCTTCTGGTCCGCCAGCAGCGCGATGGCGCGCAGGCCAGCTTGATCGGACCACAGCGCGATCTTCCAGAACTTCAGCGGAACATGGCTGTCGAAGCGGTAGGGAGGATCGTCCTCGCCGAACACTGGCCCGGCAAACACCGTGACACGGCCTCGCGTCGTATAGGCGTTGCGCAGCACATAGGTTTCTACCGCGCGCCATCTCAACTTCCCTTTGGAGCCGGGATGGTTAAGCGAGCTTCCTTGATTGAAGAAGCCGACTTGCGGCGCAGCATTGGTATAAAAGAACGTGTCGCGTTCTGCCGCGACCGCCTCCTGATCGACGCCCCATGCGGGGTCGCCGCGAAGTGTAATATGGCCCTTCTGGAACATTCGAGCGATTCGTTCCTTGGATTTTGCGACGGGAAATCCAGGGACATTCTGGCTCGAATAGAATTCCTGGTTCATCTGCTCGCCAAGGTCGATGCGCCGATCGGGCCGGAAAGCATCGCTGGCTTCCGAACCGGAAATCGACTCCACCCCCAATTCGACAAGCGACGGGTTGTCGATGACCGTCTTGTCCTCACGATTGACCGCCTTGGTGCGGGATCCATCGATATTGCAGGCCGTGACGAAGGCAAGCCTGCGATCGGCGTTCATCAAGATCGAAAAATGATGGTAGCGCAATTCGTGCGGGTCCTCTCCCGGTTTGGCAAGAAGGTTTTTGGCCAACCGGTAGGGTGAATTGGCAACCGTCGGCATTGCCAGGACAAAGCCCGGTATGAAGCCGGGCTCATACCCTCCACGATCGTCGAAATCCTCTGTTTTCCAACCCGCGGCCTCGGCGATGGCCACCTTCCCGGGTTCGCTTGCCGGGCCTTTGCCGTCGTTTCGTCTCGCATCGCCTCCGTCGCGGTTGATCAGCGGCGCCCGGACATTTATCTCGACGGGAAAAGTCCAGGTGACCGAGCCATCGGCATTGTGTCTCGTCGCCGGCCGATTGCGATCCGGTTCCGGCCGCTGCACCGGCTTGTCCGGCACATCTTCGCGAATATCGGCGTTCAGCCGAACTGTCTCGTCCATCATGCGCGGCATGCCGGCCCAAATCGCCAGAGCTTGCGAAACCGCCGATGCCGAGGAGCCCGGCAGCTTGGACTTTCTAGCACCCAGATGGTCAACGATGGCGCTGATCCGTATGCCTTCGTTGATCTCGCGCGCAAGCGCATAGCCACCTATGCCCGTCACCTCGTGGAACGGGCCGGCCCAATGGTGCAGGGCGATAGGTTCCCATTCATTGTTGAAGACCGGGGAGCCGGAAGAACCCTGTTCGGTGTCGGCGACATAGTGCAGCACTTGCACCGTTTCGTCGCGGGCCACCAGCCGGTTTTCACGCAACACCAGTTCCTTGAAGCGGCCATCGGGATGCTGGACGATGTTGGCGATTTCGCCGAGCATATGCTTGTCGCGCGCATCCGACAGCGAGATAAAACCGAACTCCCCCAGTTCCTTTGGGCCGGAACGCCGCTCGCCGACTCCGATCAGCGTATAGTCCAGACCCTCTATGCTATCGCTCACGAAACAGGATTCAGGATCGAACAGGAACGTCGTCGGCGTACGCACGGCATTCGCACCGTCCTGCTCATAATCGAACTGGACCTGGAAGCGCCGGGAATCCGCCTGCGACGAAATCACATGGTTGTTTGTGAGGAACAACCTTGGCCCGACCAGAAAACCCGATCCTTGCGGATTGCCGTTGAGAAAGGCAACGCGGCCAACCGCATCGGCAGCACGGCGCCCACGCTCGAGGAATGCGACCCCGATGAAATCGAGCGTTGGGCCGAGAATAGCCTCCGGCCCTTGCTGCTTGGCGGCGGCCTTTCTTTCCCCGGCAGACCTCATGTCAATTGCTGCCGATATCATCTCCGCTTCGGTGCGGCTGAGCGACGCCTTTACCTGCAACCTGTCGAGGCGCCTGGAGAGGGTCTGTTCGGCGGCCAGCGGATTGCCGTTGGCGATGTGACCAAGTGAAGCCTCAATCTCGGCGCGCGTTTTCTTGATACGCTGGCGAACTATGTTTTCCACCTGCGCAAATATTTCAAGGTCGACCATATTGCCCTCCTCAACCTTACTTGAGAGAGTGCATATTTACATGAAATGTGCAATATTTTGCCGGCTGTTAGTTCACGGAAGTGGCTTGGTCGCGATTCAACACGCGGCACCTTTTCGGGCTTACACAGCGCCGTCTCGTCGCCTATAAAAGCCGGCTGGCGTGCGATGGCGCTTTCGTGCCTGGCCGCGCCTTCGGCAATTGAACCTACCGCCCATGGCAGATGATTAGGCGCACAGTAACACTCCCGACGACGCTGCTTGCGGTGATTGCCGCTCCGCTGATCCTGGCGGAGTTGCCGGCCAACGGCCAGGAGCCGGAGCCCATCGTCTCGATTGTGACGGGTCTCGCTCCGGATGACCTCCTGAACGTGCGCGCCACGGCGTCGGCCATGGGCAAGATCGAGGCGCGGCTGCCGAGTGGTTCGAGCGTGAAAAATCTCGGCTGCGGCGACGTCAGCGGCTACAAATGGTGCAAGGTTGAAGACATTGATGACCCGAAGATGAGCGGATGGGCGCCCGCACGCTACCTCGACCCTATCAATCCCCGGCAAGTGACACCGCAGGTGGCGGCCAGTGCGGAGAACCCTGCGCCTCAGCCGCTGCCCGACCTGACAACGCGCCTCGGCGCGACCGCTCCCGAAACGCCGCTGAATTCCCCTGACGCGATCGGCAGGGTGGCGATCGAGGATGCTTACCGCCTGGCCCTGGCCGGTGGAAACCCCACGACTGGACAGGTTGATGGATCGCCGCCCGCGGCAGTGGGTCCCGTCCAGAATTTCGGCGCGGCCAACGCGGCGCCCCCGGCCGACGCACAGACCGTTGCGCGGCTTCAGCCGCCGGGGACACCGGTACCCGGTGCCGGCAACGCCATCCCCTGTGCGCGCTATCTCGGCCAGCCGATGACCAGCTGCAAGGCAGGCGTGGTGCGCACCGGCGACAAGACCGACGTGACCGTGACCTGGCCCGATGGCGGCACGCGCATCATCAGCTTCAAGGCCGGCAAGCCGGCCGGTGCGGACGCACCCGGCGAATTCCGCTTCACCCGCGAAGGCAGCCTGAACATGATCCGCGTCGGTGCTTCCGAACGCTTCGAGATTACGGACGCTTTGGCGTTGGGGGATAGTGGTAAGGGAGTAGGGCAGTAGGGCAATAGGTTCAAAGGGGGCTCGAACCTCTGCCCTACTCCCCTACTCCCCTACTCCCCTACTCCCCTACTCCCCTACTCCCCTACTCCCCTACTGCCATTTTAGGGGGTTACATCCGGCAAAACTCTTCCCTATAAGGCCCTCCTAGCCTGATACCAGAATCGCGAGCACAACCGGCCGGGTCATCCCGTCCGGCTTTTTGTGCAAGCCGCCCGCCGAACGGACCCTCGACATGCCAAGACGCACCGACATCAAGTCGATCCTGATCATCGGGGCCGGCCCCATCGTCATCGGCCAGGCCTGCGAATTCGACTATTCCGGCACCCAGGCCTGCAAGGCGCTGAAGGAAGAGGGTTTTCGCGTCATCCTGGTCAACTCCAATCCGGCCACCATCATGACCGATCCGGAGCTGGCCGACGCCACGTACATCGAGCCGATCACGCCCGAAGTGGTGGCCAAGATCATCGCCAAGGAGCGGCCGGACGCGCTGCTGCCGACCATGGGCGGCCAGACCGCGCTCAACACGGCTCTGTCGCTGCGCCGCATGGGCGTGCTCGACCGCTATCAGGTCGAGATGATCGGTGCCGACGCCACCGCAATCGACAAGGCCGAGGACCGCGCGCTGTTTCGCGAGGCGATGAACAAGATCGGCCTGGAAACGCCGAAGTCGATGCTGGCCAACGCCACCGACGTCAAGAATGCCGACCGCAAGACGCATGAGGCCGAGCGCGCCGAGTTGAAGGCGGAAAAGCCCGAAAATCTCGACGCCGCGCTCGATGCTCTGGAAACGCGCTGGAACCTCGGCGAAGGCGACCGCAAGCAGCGCTATATCAGCCATGCCATGGCGATTGCAGCACAAGCGCTCGACCATGTCGGCCTGCCCGCCATCATCCGCCCGTCCTTCACCATGGGCGGCACCGGCGGCGGCATCGCCTACAACCGCGCCGAATTCTTCGAGATCGTCCAGTCCGGCCTCGATGCCTCGCCGACCACCGAAGTGCTGATCGAGGAGAGCGTGCTCGGCTGGAAGGAGTACGAGATGGAGGTTGTCCGTGACAAGGCCGACAATTGCATCATCGTCTGCTCGATCGAGAACATCGACCCGATGGGCGTGCATACCGGCGATTCGATCACCGTCGCCCCTGCGCTGACGCTGACCGACAAGGAATACCAGATGATGCGCAACGCCTCGATCGCGGTGCTGCGCGAGATCGGCGTCGAGACCGGCGGCTCCAACGTGCAGTTCGCCGTCAACCCGGCCGACGGCCGCCTGGTGGTGATCGAGATGAACCCGCGCGTCTCGCGCTCGTCGGCGCTCGCCTCCAAGGCGACAGGCTTCCCGATCGCCAAGATCGCCGCCAAGCTCGCCGTCGGCTACACGCTGGACGAGCTTGAGAACGACATCACCGGCGGAGCAACGCCGGCCTCGTTCGAGCCGAGCATCGACTATGTCGTGACAAAAATCCCGCGCTTTGCCTTCGAGAAGTTTCCCGGCGCCGAGCCGGTGCTGACCACCTCGATGAAGTCGGTCGGCGAGGTCATGGCCATCGGCCGCACTTTCCAGGAATCGCTGCAGAAGGCCTTGCGTGGACTGGAGACCGGCCTGACCGGTCTGGACGAAATCGAAATCCCCGGCATCGGCCATGGGACGACAGCTGCCAGCCACGTCGACGACCGCAACGCCATTCGCGCCGCACTCGGCACGCCGACGCCGGACCGGCTGCGCATGGTGGCGCAAGCGATCCGCATGGGCACCTCGCTGGAAGACGTGCACGCCATGTGCAAGATCGACCCGTGGTTCCTCGAACAGATCGCCGGCATTCTCGACATGGAAGCCCGCATCCGCGAGCACGGCATCCCCGAGGACGCCGCCAATCTACGCATGCTGAAGGCGATGGGTTTTTCGGACGCCCGCCTCGCGTCGCTGGTCAGGAAGGATGTCGAAGAGATCCAGAAGATTCGCGACAAGCTCGACGTTCATCCGGTCTACAAGCGCATCGACACCTGCGCCGCCGAGTTCGCTTCGCCCACCGCCTACATGTACTCGACCTACGAGGTGCCGTTCGCAGGCGCGCTGGCCAACGAGGCGCAGGTCTCGTCGCGCAAAAAGGTCGTCATCCTCGGCGGCGGCCCCAACCGCATCGGCCAGGGCATCGAGTTCGACTATTGCTGCTGCCATGCCGCCTTTGCGCTGCGCGACGCCGGCTTCGAGGCGATCATGATCAACTGCAATCCCGAAACCGTCTCGACCGACTACGACACCTCCGACCGGCTCTATTTCGAGCCGCTCACGCCGGAGGACGTGTTGGAGATCCTGCGCGCCGAGCAGGCGTCGGGCGAACTGGTCGGCGTCATCGTCCAGTTCGGCGGCCAGACGCCGCTGAAGCTCGCCGATGCGCTGGAGAAGGCCGGCATCCCGATCCTCGGCACCTCGCCCGACATGATCGATCTCGCCGAGGACCGCGACCGCTTCCAGAAGCTCTTGCACAAGCTCGGCCTCAGCCAGCCGAAGAACGGCATCGCCTATTCGGTCGAGCAGGCCCGCCTCGTCGCTGGCGAGCTCGGCTTCCCGCTGGTGGTGCGCCCGTCTTATGTGCTCGGCGGCCGCGCCATGCAGATCATCCACGACGAGAGCATGCTGCAATCCTATTTGCTCGACACCGTGCCCGGCCTGGTGCCGGAGGACATCAAGCAGAAATACCCCAACGACAAGACCGGCCAGATCAACACGCTGCTCGGCAAGAACCCGCTGCTGTTCGACACCTATCTCTCAGGCGCCATCGAAGTCGATGTCGATTGCCTCTGCGACAGCAAGTCGACCTACGTCTCCGGTATATTGGAGCACATCGAGGAGGCCGGCATCCATTCGGGCGACTCGGCCTGCTCGCTGCCGGTGCATTCGCTGCCTTCCGAACTCGTCGACGAGCTGGAGCGCCAGACAGCAGCACTTGCCCGGGCGCTCAATGTCGGCGGCCTGATGAACGTGCAATATGCGATCAAGGACGGCACGGTCTATGTGCTGGAGGTCAACCCGCGTGCGTCGCGCACCGTGCCTTTCGTCGCCAAGACCATCGGGCGGCCTATCGCGAAGATTGCTGCCCGCATCATGGCCGGCGAAAGCCTGGAAGACGCCTTCGCCCATTACGGCGCCATGCCCGACCCGCGCAATCCCGGCCACATCGCGGTCAAGGAAGCGGTGTTCCCGTTCGCCCGTTTCCCCGGCGTCGACATTTTGCTCGGCCCGGAAATGCGCTCGACCGGCGAGGTCATGGGCCTCGACCGCGACTTCGCGCTGGCCTTCGCCAAGAGCCAGCTCGGGGCGGGTGTTGATCTCCCCCGCGCGGGCACGCTGTTCGTCTCGGTGCGCGACGAGGACAAGAAAGGCATCCTGCCGGCGGTCAAGCGTCTCGCCGGCCAGGGATTCAAAGTGCTGGCCACCTCCGGCACCGCCCGCTTCCTCGCCGAAAACGGCGTCGCCGCGGAGAAAATAAACAAGGTGCTGGAAGGCCGCCCTCACATCGAGGACGCCATCCGCAACCGCCAGGTGCAGATCGTCTTCAACACGACGGACGGCCAAAAGGCGGTGTCGGACTCGAAATCGCTGCGCCGGGCGACGCTGATGCAGAAGGTGCCGTATTACACCACGCTTTCGGGCGCGGCTGCGGTGGCGGAGGCGATTGCGGCGTTGAGGGCGGGGAGCCTGGAGGTTCGGCCGCTGCAGGAATATTTTGCCTGATGAGCGCTTTTTTCCCTTCTTCCCTTGTTGGAGAAGGTGGCCGAGCGAAGCTCGGTCGGATGAGGGGTGTTTCAGCTTGACGGTCACGTAATCTGGCGTCCACCGCCATCGCGGGAAAATTTGCTCGGAACCGACAAATCAGCTATCTACTCGGGCATCTGGAAAAATTCAGATTGGTGGAGGCCGCTGGTCTTAGGTATGGACCCTATTACCAGCGGCCCCGGTGTCTCGGCTAAACCGAGAAAGATTCTCCGTTTGGACGGGAGAATCAATCAGATGCTGCCATAGCTCGCACGACATTTGCAATCTTATTTGCTTCAGCGGGCGTCAAATCAAATGGCAAGCCTTGGATTTGAATTATCAAATTTTCCCGAATCGGGATTGGAAGCACCGACACGCTGGTCGGCGGGGCCATCATCGCTGATGTAACCTGTCGAGCAGCTGGCCTTTCCCCCTGAATTTGCGCGACCTTCTGGCGCTCGCTTGTCTTCCGAAATCCAGCAGCCCCCCCTACTTTAAACGTCATTGGGTTGTCTTGGTAGTTTAAGAAATCCTCCACCGACGACTTTACGCGGCTTTTGTAAGTGTTCAGGCTCCCGGGAGTATAATTTCCTCCGGAAATGTTTGAAAACCTATGCATCAAACGATCGAGATCCACTTCGGCCAAATCAGAAGCCTCTACTTCGTCGAGTAGAGCAAGGACTTTGCCTGCCGCCGCTTTTCTGGCGTTGGCAGTGGTCTTGTTCAGGAGCCCCTTCCTGGCTAGGTAGTCCAAAAACTCTAGCAGAGCTTCTCGTGATCTAGGCTTCACATCCATAGCAATCTCCGTTGGCACCACAAATGACGGAGTCGGATGTCAATGTCAAACGAATTTTGTCCAGTTTGATCGTTTTTTTAAAACGACGGCGTTTGATTGAACAAATGGACTATGTGGCGGGCAAGCATGGCTCGACTAAGTCGCCAGGATGGCGCACGGTCATATCCTCCACGTTGTCAATGAACGTATCGCAGACGGAATCCAGGCCGGCGGCTCGAAGCTGCACGCCAGCGGGTTTGCCGCGAAGTATCTGGTATAGACGCTGGTGATGGCGTTGTACTGCGCCGGAATTGACGGCGTAGATGCGCACCATCACCACATCGTCGAGCGAGGATCCCCGCTTCCAGGCAATGTTTCAGCGCCTTCAGCGACGCCTCGGTCCGCGTTTCTATGTCGCCGCGCACCATCTCGCCTGTCACCATGTCCACCGGTGGCGTCGCGAACAGGAAATCATTGGCCCTGACGCGGTCGAGCACGGCACGCCGAGCGATCGCACTTGGCCGATATCACCGGCACCTCGATGATTTCCTTCTTCATGGCAAGCTCGTTCCAGATGCATTTTGCAGGGAGCTTATCTGCCCGCCTCGGCCGGACCATCGCCGACGCTCGGTTTAGTTGAGAAACCCAATAAACCGTCCGGCGAAAAGCACGGACGTCCACAGCATCAGCGAAAGCACCGCCAGCATGGTCGTGGCTCCGCCGGCCGGCTCGTCACCGCCTTTTACGCGGCGCACGAAGACAAGGAAGTTGGCGCCGGCGAGGAGGATGAGTGTCATCTTGGCAAGGAAGATCGGCATCGCCGCATATTCGCTCGCCCTGACCGAAAACAGCAGCGAGCCCGTGACCAGCGCACCGCCAAACGCGACCAATGCGGTGCGGCGCAGCAGCGCGACGAACGCCGCCTGCGGCAGCGAGCGGAAGGCGCCCAGGATCCTGAGGTCCATGAGCCAGACGCAGGTCAGCAGCACGCCGATCGACATGATGTGCAGCGCATTGACGATGGGGTAGGCGACGAACGAGGCCTTCAGTCCCCGCACCAAAGCGAGTTGCTCGATGCCGGCGAAAAACCCGTCCATTCAGGCCGGCGGCACGCGGTCAGGATAGACGTCATAGGTCTTGCCGCCGACGATGACGCGGACTGCCTTCACGCGTTTTTCGCTCTCGTCGCGCGAGCGGTTGCCGATCGCGGTCACCTCGTCGCCGACCTTGGCGACCTCCTCGGTGAAGCCGGCGGCAATCGTGCGGGACGGCGTCGCCATCTCCACCCGCCAGGCCTCTCCCTTCGCGTCGACATCCAGCGTGGCGTGCGGGTTGCCGATATAGATGGCCGTGATCTTGCCCCGGAGTTCGAAAAACCCGTCCTGCGTCCACGACCAGCCGTGATGGGCATAGGCCGGACTGACGGCGGCAAGGATCACCGCCGCTGCCAGCGTGATGCTCCGGTTGAAAGGTGACCGCATCGCTCGTCTCCTCGGTTCATTTCGATTGGAGGGTAGCTCACGGCGCGGCAGCGTCAAATCACATAAGGGCCTTTTGGGTCGCTGCGCTCCACAGCCATGGTAACGGCATGGATCCTAGGGTCTGCGCTCCGCTTCGCGTTCGCTCCGCCCTAGGATGACGAAGCGAGGGGAGGTTTCCAGCCAATCTCCAACGTCCGCGATTGGCCTTATGCCACTGTACCTTCGTCATCCTAGGGCGGAGCAGGAGCGAAGCGACGTTGCGGAGACCCTAGGATCCATGCCGTTACCTTCGAGCGTCGCAGCCTGCTTGAATATCAACGCACTTACCCGAAGCCAGCTTTGCCCTGCCTTCACCCCGCCCAGTCGACTTCGACCATCCCCAGCCGTTCGTAGCGCCGGACGGCGGCGGCGTTCTCGACCGTGTTGGTCTTGAGGTCGACATGCACAGCACCCCTTGCGTGAAACACGGCGAAAGCGTGGCGCATCAGCGCCTCGGCGATGCCGTTGCCGCGCGCCTCCGGGTGGACGGCAAGATCCTTGACGAAAGCCCGCGTCCAGCAGAGCGCCGCGCCCGCCAGCCGGCCCTTGTCGTCGATGACCAGGAAACACAAAGCTGGGTCGAATTCCGCGCCGGCCGAAATGCGCGGCCACCATTCGTCGAACGGCCCGTCGGCGCCGTCGTCGAACACCGCGGTCAACAGCGTATGCAAAGCGAGTGCATCGGCGGCTTCGAAGCCGCGCATGAAAAAGCCTTCGGGCCAGCGCGGCGCCAGAAGCGTGTCGTCGAGGATCTTGCGCAGGCGGATGTCGTTTGGCGCCGGCGGGCGCGGCTCAGGCATCGGGTTGCATGCGGCGGCGCAGGCTGTCGCTGCCGAGGCCGGTTTCGCCCAGCATCCCCTTACGCTTGGCGTCATAATAATAGCCGCTCTGGTAGAGCCGGTCGGCGCGCTTGGGGTTGCCGCCTGAGACCAGCCAGGCGCCGCGCAGATATTTCACCGCATATTTCAAATTGGTCTCGGCATCGAACAGGCCGCTTGCCGGCCCGTCATAGCCCATGCCGCGCGCCGTCGCGTGCTTGATCTGCATCAGCCCCCAATGGCCGTGATTGTAGGCTTTCGGGTTGAACGTGCTCTCGCGGTTGACGACGCTGCGCACCAGATCGACCGGCACCTGATAAAGCGCGGAATATTTCTCGATCAGCCGCTCGATCTCGCTGCGGCCGCCGGCGTTGGACTGACCCTCGGTGGGGTCGGTCGCGGCCAGAGCGGCCGGGTCCTGCGGCAGCGTGTAGGAAACCGGCTGAACGCCGGGCATGGCCTCGGTCTGTTGGCTGACCGGCATGGCGACGGCTGGCGTCGCGGTAACAGGCAGCGCGTTGGCGGTCATGACGGCGGGGGTACTTGCCGCCAGCGGCGTCGGCCCGGCAAAGGCGGCGGCCGGCTCGATCGGCAGCGCCGCTGTCTGGGCGACGCCGGACGGCTCCGGCAGCACCGAAACCGTGTCAGGCAGCGCCAGCGTAAAGCCGGCATCGGTATTGGCCGTATTTTCGGTGAAGGCCGGCGTCGGGGTCACCGGCGAAGTCGAGGTGCAACCGCTGAGAGCGGCCACGGCCAACACCGCCGCAAGGACGGGAAAGAGGAATTTTGCTGGCAAGCGGCGCTCGGGTCCGGTTCGTCGGGTGTTAAGAAGTCCTTACACCAGCATCTTTCCTCGGGCAATCCGCGGTAGCTGGTGGTTTTCGGGTGGCGAGCCGGGCCGCGAAATGCGATATTGTTCTGGATTTGTACTTCGAAGGATTCCGGAAAGGAGCACGCCATGCACGCCTCTCATGCCACCGCCGGCCACGCGGTCTTCGAAACCGTGCTCGGCTTCATGGGCATCGCCTGGAGCGATGCCGGACTGACCCGGCTCTGCCTGCCGCAGCGCAATCGCGACGCGGTCGAGCGCCGGCTGCTGCGCCATGCCGCCGCCGACCAGCCTGCGAAGCCCGAGCCGCAATGGGTTGCCGAGCTGATCGCGTCGATCAAGGCCTATGCCGCCGGCGAGGATATAGATTTCTCCAACGTGCCGGTCGATCTCAGCGGCGTCGACGAGTTCCGCCTGGCGATCTATGACGCGGCACGAAAACTCGCCTTCGGCGAAACCACCACCTATGGCGAACTGGCCAAACGCGCCGGCCATGCCGGGCTGGCGCGTGAGACGGGCGCCGCACTCGGCGCCAACCCGGTGCCGCTGGTCATCCCCTGTCACCGCATCCTTGCCGCCGGCGGCAAGATCGGCGGATTTTCCGCGGCCGGCGGCTCGGCCACCAAAGAAAAGATGCTGGCAATGGAAGGCGTACGCGTCGGCCCGCCGCCCCCGGCGCAGGTGTCGTTCGGGTTTTAGTGGTGCTGATATTCAGGCGAGGCCGGCACCCGGCGCACCATTTCGTCCCACTCTAATCCGGAAGCAGGCGCCGGCGAAAACGCCGGTCGATCTCCACCCGCTTGCATTTGTAGACGGTGCAGGAATTCGTGTCGGCGCTCGGCACCGAGGCCCGCGCCCTGACCTCGCCGATGTCGCAGAATTGCTGGCTCCGCACATAGCGGTCATAGAGCGCCAGCCCCGGCACGCGCGCCGATCTGTAGCGCAGGATGACCGCGCCCTCGCGCGCGATCGTCGCCTGCACCCTGCCGCAGCTCATGCGGGTCGGGTCGTAGCGTGAGACCGCCTGCGCCTCGGCGGCCACCAGGGTCAGGCAAGCGGCAAGCAGAACGATTTTCATGTCCCTCCCCCCAAAACCCGTGCCCGAAGCTGTCGCGATCCTCCCGCGTCAGGCGCGCAACGACGACGCTCTCACGTGATTGGGGCGGCCGTTGGGCAGCGTTGCCGTCGCGCCATTTTCCGCCCCGTCTTGTTTTTTGCGCGAAGGCATATTATATGCGGTCCATTGATATTTCGGCCGATCGATCCGGGCCTCGCGATCTTCGCGTTTGCTGACGTTCTATCTCCAAAATCTCGATACAAACCGGCTGGGTTTCGGCCCAGTCAAACTAAAGCAAACGTAAAGGACTATCGAAATGGCAACAGGTACGGTCAAGTGGTTTAATTCCACCAAGGGTTTCGGCTTCATTCAGCCTGACAGCGGCGGCGCGGACGTTTTCGTCCACATCTCCGCAGTCGAGCGTGCTGGACTGTCGACCCTGGTTGAAGGCCAGAAGATCAACTTCGAGATCGAGCAGGACCGCCGCACTGGCAAGTCGTCCGCTGGATCTCTGAGCAAGGCAGCCTGATTTTGCGAATGGCGCGCGCCGGGGCGTAGCCCGGGGGCCGCGGCAAGTGACGGATTTAAAGGCGGTCGCCGGCGAAGCGCGCCGGGGCGGCAGACCCCCGCACACCCCACCAGCAGCATGCTGCCGGCC